>CAMWMS010000007.1 GCA_947175435.1 uncultured Lachnospiraceae bacterium
ACAAGCAGTATGCCATGTTTAAAGTATACCGGTTTGTTGCCTGTTGGCTGTACGGTTTTGCAACCGTCGGATTCTGGCTGCTTCTGACGCCGTTAGTCACGGGAATCTGGCTGAACGAAAGCTGGGAATTGGGGCAGATCGTGTTGACACTTATCCTGATCGATTTCTATTTCAAGGGCGGCAGAGTGGTTCTGGTGAATTTTAAAATTGCAGCGGGCGTGTTCGAGCAGGATAAATATCTGTCTCTGATTCAGGGAGCAGTGAATCTGGTCTTGTCGATTATCGGTATTAAGTATATCGGGCTGGCGGGTGTATATGTAGGGACGGTGGTTTCCGGGGTGATGGCGAATCTGATCCAGCCCGGAATCATATATAGGAATTGTTTTGACAAGAATACATGGTCTTATTTCAAGGATTCTGTTAAATATATTGGAGTGATTGCGGGGGTCGTGCTGTTAATGATTCCGGTGAAAGCTTTGGTCATGGCGCAGGTGAGTATCGTCACATTTATTGTGATGGCGGCGGTGATTACGATTGCTTACAATCTGATTTTCTTCCTATTCTTTGGGAGAACGCGGGAATTTGCATATCTGTGGAATCTGATTACGGGCAGGGTGCCGTTGTTGAAAAAGTTTAGCCGTAAAGGGTGATAGAAAAACCGGTTATTTCAGAACACAAATTTGCTTTTGAAGACGTCGGAGCATGAGAGGGTTGTTGAGGAGGTGCGAAGGTGGCACAGGAAACAACAGGGAAACCGTATAGTAAAGTGAATAAGGAAGCGCTGGCGCAGACGGCCTGTCGTGAGCTTATGATATACGGCTTGTGGGACGGAAAGACGAAAGTAAAAAGAGGGATCAGGAAATATATTCTGCGCCAAAACACTGCTCCGGAAGACTTAATTTTCTGGCCTACCGGACTGCTGGCGGCCGGGCTGTGGGATTACAGTCAGACGATGAATTCTGCAGCCGTTGAACAAGCGCTTGGTGCATACTATACAAGATGGATGAAAAAGGGATGCCCTGTTTATTATCTGGATGACCTTCTGGCAGGGGAAACGCTGTTGTCCGCTTATATGATGTATACGGAGAGCGGACAGGGTAACGGCATTGTCAATGAACAGAACGCGGATGCGTATCGGACTGCTATCGAGAAACTGGCGGACTTCGGAATGACATATCCGACAGATGAGATGGGGAGTTTTCCGTACCGGGCGGCACAGAATAATGGCTACGTGTTCGTGGATGCCATCGGACTGGCGTGCCCGTTCCTCTATCGGTATGGCATGGTGTATCAAAGAGCCGACGCTATGGAACTTGCGGTGAAGCAGATCGTTAATTTTGCGGCTTACGGCATGGACGGTTCTACGGGGCTTCCTTATCACGGCTATGCGGTGAATACCGGATACAAGTATGGTATTATAGGCTGGGGACGCGCGGTGGGATGGCTGCTTCGGGGCATGATCGGGTGTATGGTCAGTGAGTACGGGGGCGAGAGACTTAAGGATTCCTATATCGGTCTGGTGGATAGCGTACTGCCGTATCAGCATAAGGACGGATATTTTTCATGGCAGTTACAGGCAATGGACGGGCCGGTGGACACTTCAGCCACGGGGATGATCTGTGCGGCATTGGAACAGGGAATCAGGCTGCATATTCTGGAGGATCCGAAGTATGAGCAGGCATTGCAGACAGGCAGAAATGCGATATACAGGTCGGTCAGAGACGGGCAGGTGTATGACTGTTCCGGTGAATGCGAGGGTTTTGGTCAGTATCCGCAGCGTTACGGTGCGTATCCGTGGGCGCTTGGTCCGGTGCTACTATTGTAAGGAGCGAAAGCGCAGCGGCGAAGATATGAATTTCGGCTGTGCCGACGATTTTGACAAGCCATGAAAAGTAACGACAGGAGAGAGCGAGAATGAATGAAAGATCACGTGGGATGATATCCGACAACAGTACAGAGCTCACATTGGCGGAGGCGTGTTATTTCGGTTTCTTTATACTGCTGTCCGTCACAAAAGGGCTGGGGCTTTACGAGGGGCAGAAGCTTTTTGAGCTGCTTGTGCTTCCGGCGCTTCTTCTCGGTATTGCGAAAATATTGATTACCCCGTACACGAAGAGACAGTGGATCGTACAGATCCTGCTGCTTATTCTCACGGCAGTGGTTTTTTATAATTCCCATGAACGGGGAATACTTTTCCTTTCCTTCACGGTGCTTGGTATGAAGAATATTTCGGTCAAGAGAGTGTTCCATGTAGGTCTGTGGGTATGGTCGTTGTGCTCGATTGTGCTGAGTATTTTCTCTTTCTTTCGGCTGGAGCATACGGTTTACCGTGTGCATGCCAAGCTGGGGATGGGACATATTTTCAGGTGGAGCCTTGGGTTTTCGCATCCTAATATTCTGCATATTACTTATCTGGCGCTATGCGCATTTATTATCTATGAATTGGGAGAAAATTACAGGTTTCAACATTTTATATATATGATGGCGGGCAATGTGCTGGTGTTTCTCTACTCGATCAGTTACACGGGGTTCGGAATCGTGGCAGTGCTGCTTGCAGGATGTATGTATGTGCGGTTTCGACCGAAGTTTTGCATTGTGGAGAAGGCTTTTGCGAATCTGGTACTGCCGGTTTGTCTGATGTTGTCGTTTGTGGTTCCGTTTTATCTGTATGATCGCAAATGGGCATATTATGTCCAGAAATTGAACTTCATGTTAAATACCAGAATCTGGCTTGCAGAGCAGTTCCTCAGATCGGAGTACAGGAGTCTGTTCGGGGCGGATATTTCCAAGATCGTGAAATCCTCCATGACAATGGACAACTCCTATGTGTGGGGCTATATCAATTACGGGCTGGTTGCCTTCGTGATCATCATGATCGGTTATTTTGGTCTGTTATTCTATACTACGTATAAGCAGCGGACGAGAGAGCTTGTGATCCTGATTTGTTTCCTGGGGGCAGGCTGGACGGAGCCGCTGTTGTTTAACACTTCTTTTAAGAACGTTACGCTGATCTTTATGGGAAGTTTTCTTTTTCTGCAGAAGGAAGGGGCGCAGGAATACTGTCTGTTGCCACAGATGAGTCGGAGAGTTACGGTGCCATTGGCAGGGTTGCCGGATCAATTGTGGAATAGGGTGCGTGACATTTGGACCCGGAATCGGGGCAAGGTCATCGGTATGACGGCGGCAGGTGCGGCGGTGGGCCTTATGTTGTGCGCGATCCTGTATAAGCCACCGGTCGGGTATGTGGTGCAGCGCTTCTATACGGATGGTCTTGAGGAAACTTCTGTATACGTGAAAAGCATGGAAGATCCTGACTATGCGGGATGGAAGATCATGAACTATGCAGACAAGGACACGCCTATGCAGTTGGTGCAGGGACAGGCGGTACGGTTGGAGACATGCAGATATTATGTGGGAAGCGCATTGATCGGAGGTTTTCTGGGAATGGCGGCAACCATGGCATATTACGGAGCGGTGAAAGGCGGCGGTCGAAGACGCAGTGCGACGGAGAGAGCACGCTGACTGGGTGGATGTGAAACGATTACGGAGTGGAGGAAAACGTGAGCAAAGATAATCTGGAATACTGTACAATATTAAAGACGAACATTAACGTCACCGATATGGATAAAACGATAGAATATATCACAGGTAATCTTGAGGCATTGCGAGGTGATTACATCTGTGTCTCTAACGTGCATACGACGGTGATGGCATTTCGGGACGAGGAGTACCGCAAGGTACAGAACAGCGGCGCCATGGCGCTGCCAGACGGTCAGCCGCTGTCGATTGTCAGCCGCCGCCGGGGGCATGCGCAGGCTAAGCGTGTGCCGGGACCGGATCTGCTGCCTGCTATTTTAAATCTGTCTCAGGAAAAGGGATATACCCATTATTTCTACGGCAGCACGAAGAGCACGCTGGAACAGCTTAAGAAAGCCGTCTTGGGCAAGTATCCGAAAGTAAAGATCGTAGGTATGTATGCGCCGCCTTTTCGGGAACTTACCGGGGAGGAGGACGAGGAGATTACTCGCAGGATCAATGACAGTGGCGCAGATTTTGTCTGGGTAGCGCTCGGAGCGCCCAAGCAGGAAAGGTGGATGTATGAGCACAGAGGCAGAGTCGGCGGTCTTATGATTGGTGTGGGAGCCGCTTTTGACTTTATTGCGGGCACCGTGAAACGTGCCCCGATGTGGATGCAGAAGCTCTGTCTGGAATGGGTTTTTCGCATTATGCAGGATCCGAAACGGATGATTCCGCGCTATCTGAACACGAACTTTGCATTTCTTTATTACGTTCATAAGGAAAGTAAAGAGCAGCGTGGAAAGCGTGGGAAGAAGCTTCGCATCGCTATGATCGGACACAAAAGAATACCGTCCAGAGAGGGCGGCGTCGAGATTGTGGTGGAGGAGCTTGCCGTGCGCATGGCAGCTTTGGGACATCGTGTGGAGGCTTACAACCGCTATGGGCACCATGTATCCGGTAAGAAGTATGATCAGGAATACGGATGGAAAGGCAGGAAGTTTTATAAAGGCGTCAGGGTGTATATTATTCCGACATTCAGAAGCAGCAGCCTGAATGCCATTGTCTACAGCTTCTTTGCCACGATCAGGGCGTTATTTGGCAGGTATGATGTTCTGCACTATCATGCAGAGGGGCCCTGTGCTATGCTGTGGCTGCCGAAGCTTTTTCACAGGCGGATCGTGGTGACTGTCCATGGACTGGACTGGCAGAGGGCGAAGTGGGGCAATCTCGCCTCCTATGTGATTAAATTCGGTGAGAAGATGGCGGCGAAATACGCCGATGAGGTGATCGTGCTGTCCGAGAATGTACAGAAATATTTTGCGGATACTTATCACAGAAAAGTTACCTATATTCCCAACGGAATCAGCAGACCTGCGCTGCGTGAGGCACAGATGATCACGGAGAAATACGGGCTTAAGAAAGGCGGATATCTGTTATCGTTAGGGCGGATCGTACCGGAGAAAGGGCTTCACTATCTGATTGAGGCTTTTGCGAAGATCGATACGGACATGAAGTTGGTGATAGCCGGCGGCAACAGCCATGCAGTGGAATATATGGAACGAATCCATCGGATGGCGGCACAGGATGACCGCATTATCATGACCGATTTCGTGCAGGGGCAGATGTTGGAAGAATTGTACTCCAACGCCTATGCTTTTGTGCTGCCCAGTGATGTGGAAGGAATGGCGCTTACGTTGTTAGAGGCGATGAGTTTCGGCAACTGCTGTCTTGTCAGCGATATATGTGAAAACACGGAAGTGGTGGAGGATAAGGCGTTCGTGTTCCGTAAAGGAGATACGAAGGATCTGCGTCAGAAGCTCCAATACATGCTGGCGCATCCGGAAATTGTACATGAGTATGGCGCGCAGAGTGCGGATTTCATCTGCGGAAAATATAATTGGGACGAGGTTGTGGGTGAGACGATCAAGCTGTACCGCGGGGAGTTGAGCGGAGCGGACGAAGGTTAGGAATGATCAGAAAACGGAGCCGGATATGAAAATATTAATGGTAAACAAATTTCTCCACCCCAACGGTGGATCGGAGACATATATATTTAAGCTGGGAGAACAACTGCAAAAAACAGGGCATGCGGTACAGTTCTTCGGCATGGAGCATAAGGGACGAATCGTGGGAAACCGTGCCGGAATCTACACATCGGATATGGATTTCCACAGTGGCGGCTTAAAGAAGCTGCTTTATCCGCTGCGCATTGTTTACTCTGTGGAGGCTAAGAAAAAGATGCGTCTCGTACTGGAGGATTTTAGACCAGATGTGGTGCATCTGAATAATATCAACTTTCAATTGACTCCTTCGGTTATTTATGCTGTCCGTGCTTATGAGAAGAAGTATGACAGGCATGTGAGGATCGTGTATACCGCACACGACTATCAATGGGTATGCCCGAATCATATGATGCGGGTGCCGTCTACCGGGGAGATCTGCTTTGCATGTCGCGGCGGTGATTTTATGCAGTGCAGCAAGAGACGCTGTATCCATGATTCCGGGATGAAGAGTCTGCTCGGCACTATTGAGGCGAAATATTATGCGAAGCGAAAGACTTACGGTATGGTGGATGTGATCGTGTGTCCCAGCGAATTTATGAAGAAACAGCTTGACACAGACCCGCTGCTCGCGGATAAGACGGTTATGATGCACAATTTTATTGAGAGAGACAGCGGAAAGGCAGATCATATAGAGAAGCCGTATGAAGGCTCCGTGAGCAGTGCCGAGACAGAAGAAAATAAGGTCGGACAGAATGACGGGGATGAAAAAAGTAAAGACTATGTATTGTACTTCGGCCGCTTCTCGGAGGAAAAGGGTACGGAAACTCTGCTAATGGCATGCAGTGCGCTGCCGGATATTCCCTTTATCTTTGCGGGAACGGGACCGCTGGAGGAAAAAGTGAATCAGATCCCCAATGTGGAGAACCGGGGATTTGTGACCGGAGAAGAGCTGCGTAGTCTGATTGCGGGAGCCCGTTTCAGCGTATATCCTTCCGAGTGGTATGAGAACTGTCCTTTTTCGGTAATGGAGTCCCAGATGTATGGGACGCCGGTGCTTGTCTCCGACCTGGGCGGTGCTCCGGAACTGGTGCAGGCGGGTAGAACGGGAGATCTGTTCAGGGGCGGTGATATACAAGAATTGACAGAGCATATCAGAACCCTCTGGAATGATCCGGCATTGTGCCGGGAGTACAGTGAAAACTGTAAGAATATAAATTTTGACACAGTGGAAGAATATTGTGATAAAATGGTGAAGAATATATATGCATAAGAATGGCACTGTGTAATACTTATGATTTTACTCTACAGCTAACCAATGCATTAGCTCGATCTGCGGTTAATTTCTTAAGGAGCCCCTTAAAAAGCGTCTGCACTTAGCGAGGTTTTTCACGAGCTTAGTGTCAGCTACGCTTTTTACGGAGCGGGAGCGAGGCGACGAAGAAATTAACCGCAGGTCGAGCGGACCTTTATAGAACAAGTGTGCAACTTGCGAAGCAAGCAGCCTACAATATAGATTGGAGATAACTTTCATGTCAAGAAGAACCCTATACGGCACAGTCATCGTAACCTATCGATGCAATGCCCACTGCAATATGTGTGACTGCTTCAAGGATCCCACCAGACCGGAGGAGGAGATCACACTGGAAGATATCAAGAAGCTGCCGGAGATGGCATTTACCAATATCACGGGCGGGGAGCCTTTTATCAGGCAGGACATTCCCGACATTGTGCGTGAGCTTTACAAGAAATCTGACCGGATTGTCATATCTACCAATGGCTATTTTACGGAGCGGATCATCGCCCTGTGCAGACAATTTCCGAAAGTGGGAATCCGCATCAGCATCGAAGGGCTGCAGCAGACAAATGATGCGATCCGCGGTATCCCCGACGGTTTCAACAGGGGCTATAATACACTGAAGACGCTGGTGGAGATGAAACACCCGGATGTGGGATTCGGCATGACGGTGCAGGATATGAACTGTGAAGATCTGGTGCCGCTTTACAATATCGCCAACGATATGGGCATGGAGTTTGCTACAGCCACGCTGCATAATTCTTTTTATTTCAGAAAGACTGATAACAAGATTGATGATAAATATAAAGTGGCGCAGAATTTTGAGAAGCTAATCAATGAGCTGTTAAAGAGCCGTTCGCCTAAGAAGTGGTTCCGGGCATATTTCAACCACGGATTAATAAACTATATTTACGGCAACAAAAGGCTTCTGCCCTGTGACATGTCCAAAAATGCTTTTTTTATTGATCCGTTCTGCGATGTCATTCCTTGTAACGGCATGGAGAAGAAGGCTGTGATGGGCAATCTGCGTGAGAAGAGCTGGGACGAGTTGTGGAATTCTCCACAGGCGCAGAAGGTCAGGGAGTGTACGAGAAACTGTGACAGAAACTGCTGGATGATCGGTTCCGCGTCGCCGGCGATGCATAAATATATCTGGGTACCCGCATGGTGGGTTGTGAAGCATAAATTCTTAAAGGGCGGTAAATACAGTTTGAAGGAGAATAAGTTTATATGAGATTCCTGTATGTAGCCCCGCGTTATCACACGAATCAGATGGATATCATGAAAGGGCTGATAGAACATGGGCATGAGGTCTGTTTTATCAGCCATTATGCCGCTATCATAGAGGATTATTCCTATGTGACGCCGATCGTATTGGGGTATTCACGATTGTATCGGCTATTGGATTATCTGTACGTACATGTAATCCACAGAAAAGACCCTGAGGCTATCGTATTTAAGATACAGCATGGATTTCCGCCCATGCGCAGGTTGAAGAAACTGATCTGTGATTTTAAACCCGATGTTGTGATTCTCAGAGAGCGTTCCGTATACTCTATGGCAGCATATCTGGTTTGCAGACGAAAAGGATATCCTTGTATTCTCTATAACCAGAATCCATTGTGGTCAGAGTCGGTAAAGACCGACCTTGCGCATCGTATCGTGGCCAGATTGTCGCCGAAGCTGCGCATGACGCCTGTTATGGGGATTCGGAAGCAGGGAACGTCTATCAAGGAGAATGACTATTTTGTGCCTTTTATTATGGAACCCCAAAAGGCGCCGGAGGAGAGGACCTATTTTGAGAATGATACGATACATATCCTCTGTATCGGGAAATATGAGATCAGGAAGCACCACTTGCTATTGATTCAGGTGATAGAGGAATTGGTTGGGAAACATGGCAGAATAAAGCTGACATTGATCGGCGAAGCGACGAATCATTTCCAGAAAGAATACTGCGGGCAGATCAGGCAGTATGTGTCGGAACATCACATGGAAGATATCGTTACGGTTAAGACGAACGTGCCCCGTAGCAAAATGGAAGCGGAATATCTGGCGGCTGATCTGTATGTGATTCCCAGCACCCGTGAGATGGCATCGGTGTCACAACTGGAAGCTATGAGCTATTCTCTTCCGGTGATCTGCAGCGATTTAAATGGTACCGCCTGCTATGTGGAGGACGGTGTGACGGGATATCAGTTTAGGGATTGCGATCAGGCGGATCTGAAAGAGAAGCTGGCTATGATGTTATCTGACAGAGAGCAGATGAAAGAGATGGGGGCGGCGGGGTATCGGGCGCTCACAGAGAAGTATAATTATGAGAATTATTACCGTACCATCATGCAGATGCGGGATAAACTGCTGCAATGACAGGGGGCTTAAATGAAACGTAAGATTAAGGATATTCTGGCAGCGATAGTCTATTTTTTATATGAAAAAGGTATCCTGCACAACCGGATAAAAGTGCATACCATTGACGAGACGATCGACGAGCTTCTGAATACCGATAAGAGCATGGTGCGGTTTGGCGACGGGGAGATCGTTATGATCAGAGGTGTGGATCTGATGCTGCAGCAGGCCGCGCCCGAGATCGGGGAAGGACTTGCAGAGATTCTGACATACCAAAACGATGATCTGATGGTGACCATTCCTGATATTTTCCATACGCTTTCAGATCATCATAGGGCGAGCAGACAGTTCTGGATGGACCATCTGCTTTTTAACAGGAAAGTATACGAGAAGTACTGTAATAAAGACCGCATATACGGTTCCACGTTTGTGTCCCGCTGCTATTATTTTGCCTCGGACCGCAGCAGGTGTGCAGGATGGTTTGCAAAAATAAGAAAAATATGGGAAAATAAAGACATTGTGATCGTGGAGGGCACGAGGACCCATAACGGTGTCGGCAATGATCTGTTCGACTGCGCGGCAGGTATTGAGAGGATCATATGTCCTCCCAGTAATGCCTATGGAGCGCTGCCGGAGATTGTAGAGGCGTGTCTTTCTTATAATAAGGACAGGCTGTTTCTCTTATCGGTCGGTGTTGCCGCGAAATTTCTGGCGATGGAATTGTTTCGGAGGGGATATCGGGTGCTGGACATCGGTAACATGGATATGGAGTATGAGTGGTATCTGAGAAAGACGCATGATAAGATGTCGCTGGAGAAACATAATGTGATCGGTGAGAAAGCAAATCGTCAGGCAGCGGCGGATGATGGGGCATACGCAGAATATTTGCAACAGGTGAAGGTGTGGCTGACGTAGGATAGAGGTTAGAAAAGAGTATGATAGACAGTAAAGAGGCATACAGACGTTATCTTGCACAGGACAGACTGGCGCTTAACAGACAACAGGACAGGCACCCGAGATTTTTCGGAGATGAGATCTGGAAGTTCGAGATTCTGCTTCGTAAAGTAGAATATGATCTTAACTGCCGTCGGGGAGTATTTGGCCGGATTGTAGGAAAATACCATAAATTCCGGTTTCATCGTTTAAGTGTAAAATTGGGTTTTACGATTCCGCCCAATGTGTTTGGCGAGGGATTGTCGATTCCACACTATGGAACGATAGTAGTGCATGGCAGTGTGAGGGCAGGCAGGAACTGCCGGCTGCAGGAAGGCGTGACTATCGGGGCTACAAATGGAAGCCATAAGGCGGCGGTGATTGGGGACAACTGTTATTTCGGAAGCGGTGCGAAAGTGCTGGGGGAGGTTACTGTGGCAGATGATGTGGCGATCGGTGCCGGAGCGGTGGTCACGAAAGATATTACGGAGCCGGGCACTACCTGGGGTGGCGTACCGGCAAGGAAAATCAGTGATCGTGATTCCCACAGCAATCTGTGCAAGGCACTTTTCTGATCAAATGTCTGTCGGGAGATTTCATCCGTGGACAATTGGACGGAAATATGAAGGAGTATCTTAATAAATGAGCGGAGCAAATGAGAACAAAAGAGCTGGAATGCTTACCAAGCTGGGATATATTTTCGACAAGAGAGATAAATGGAAGATCGGTGCGCTGCTTGTGGCCGTGGTTATTGGCAGTTTGCTGGAACTTTTGGGCGTAACAATTTTTATGCCTTTTATTAATATTATCCAGGAACCTGAGACAATCCGGAAGACCTGGTATCTCAAATGGGTGTATGAGCTGTTTCATTTTCAGTCTGCGAAAAGCTTTTTGGCAGCATTATCGGTGGCTATTATAGCGGTTTATATCATTAAGAATGTATATCTGATTATTGAGAAGAGCTATATATATCGATTTTCTTATAATACGCAGATGAAATTATCCACGCGGTTACTTAGCACATACATGAGAGAGCCGTATACTTTTCATCTGAATAAGAATATCGCTACACTACAGAGAAGCCTGCATGAGGATACATCGAAATTTATGCAGGTAATTCTCTATTCACTTGAATTGGTAGCGGAGCTTGCAGTTTGTTTTGTGCTGGTGGTGTATCTGTTCTTTGAGAGTAAGACCATCACTGTCATTGTTCTGGGGCTGCTGGCGGTATGTGTGGGGGCGTTTTTGCTTCTTACAAGAAAATACAGTCGTAAACTGGGAAAAGACAATCAAGAATATCAGGGCAAGATCTTCCAGTGGATGAATCAGGCGCTTGGTGGGATCAAAGAGATCAAGATACTGGAAAGAGAAGAGTTTTTTACGGATGAATATCGTAAATATTATGTAAAATATGCGATTGGACTTAGAATTGCGAGGACGATTTCCATTCTCCCCAAATATGTGGTGGAGGCTGTGGCAATCTCCGGACTTCTGGTGGGGATCATTGTTAAGCTGTTGCTGGGGAAAGCAGATATGACCTATTATATACCGCAGCTGACGGTGTTTGCGGTAGCGGCTTTCCGCCTGATGCCCAGCGTAGGGCGTATCAATGAGCATGCGACCAACACACTGTATGCTTTACCGTCCGTGGATCTGGTCTATCACGATCTGGTGGAGATTGAAGATTACATTGAGAAACAGGATCGTGAGGAGAAGGAGGAATGGAATCTACAGAAAGGTATCGAGGTACAGAATGTGACCTATTATTATCCCGATACCAATGAGCCGGTGATCGACAACGCCAGTCTCTCCGTCAGGAAGGGACAGACAGTGGCATTTATAGGAGCTTCCGGCGCCGGTAAGACTACTATGGTGGATATTATACTGGGACTGCTGACACCGCAGAGCGGTGTTGTTATGGCAGATCATATTAATGTACATGAAAAGCCTAAAACATTTCATGCACAGATTGGCTATATCCCGCAGGTAATTTATTTGTCGGATGATACGATCCGTAATAATATAGCTTTCGGTGTTAAACAGGAAAACATTAACGAACAGGCGGTGCTGCAGGCAATAGAGAAAGCACAGCTTACCGAGTTCATAGATAGTCTTCCACACGGACTCGATACGATAGTAGGTGACAGAGGTGTCAGATTATCCGGCGGACAGAGGCAGCGTATCGGAATTGCAAGAGCACTCTATCATGATCCGGAGATACTTGTGCTTGATGAGGCGACTTCGGCATTGGATAATGACACAGAGGCGGCGGTCATGGAAGCGGTGGAAAATCTGCAGGGCACAAAGACGATGATTATTATTGCACACCGCCTGACAACGATCCGCAATGTGGACATAATCTATGAAGTTGAGGACGGTAAAGTAGTTGAGAAGAGCAAGGATGAAGTGTTCGGCATACAGTAAGGCTGCAGCCTGAACTGTTACGATAAAGACAGATGGGAGACGGTTATGTCGAAAAGCAGTAAATTGACGCAGTGGGACGGGAAACAGAAAGAGTGGATGTTCTTTATATCTTTGTTGATATTTTCGCTGTTTATTTTCATGATTCCCGGCGAGTCTGGATATGTTCTGTTTGATGACAGCAGTTCCTATATGAATCTTTATGCCAATATGGAAGGGGTCATGCCCGGATATCCACTGTTTCTGCATGGTAATAAGCTTATGTTTGGGGAGGAAAATTATCTGTATGCGGTAGTGTTGGAACAGGCGGTTCTTGCTACTGTATGCGTGATCGCTTTTATTGCGTTTATTAAGAAAAAATTTCGTCTCAAATATTGGGAAGCTTATGTATGCTATGCATTGGCGCTGCTTCCGTTTACGACAAATATGCCGGATTCCATGACGACGCATGAGATCGTGACAGAAGGAGTTGCCTATGCACTATTTTATCTGTTTATGGCGGCGTTATTACAGACTGTTTGGAATAAGAGTTTTAAATGGCTGATCATATTATGTGGCATGACACTGTTTTTGTCGCTGATCCGGTCACAGATGCAGATACTCTTCGGTGCATGTGGTGTAGTCTGCATCTATATTGCCGTTTTGAAGCCTGGGAAGTCGGATGGGAAAAATGGCAGACGGTTGTTGAGGTTTCTTGGCGGGATGGTCTGCTGTATGGTAATCGGTCTTGCGGGCATATGGGCTGTCGGGAAGGTTAGCACAGCGTTTCAGAATATGAAGGCGGAAGTGAGAAGAGAAGAACAGAAGAATGCACAGCGGGCAAAGAGCGATGCATCATCTGATTCGGAGAATGCGCAGGAACAGAAAAAACCTGCGAAACCTGTCATTACGACAAGCCAGTATGTTACATTGATCCTTTCCAGAGGATTGTATGAGTCTGATTATGAGGATCACCTTTTGTTTGAGGATGAGCAAGTGAGAGATCTGTACCTTTTTATATATCCGCGTCTGGATAAGGCACAGAATCGTTATGTGTATGCGCGGCCCGGATTGTGGATGTGGAAGGACATTGTAGGAGGGATCGGTCGCATTGGCGAACAATGTTACCATAATCAAAATAGTTTTTATAGCGAGAATTATCCGGAACTTGTATATAGCAGCAACTATTCTTCCGTAAGAAATGCCAATCAGGTAAAAATTGGTGTGACACTGATTAAGGTGCATTTTGGAAGATTCCTGTATCATACGCTTATGCTGCTTCCGCAGGCGTTTATCTGCACGGTATTCTTCCAGATCGAGCGAATCTATCTGCTGTGCCATTTAGTTACCCTGTTCTTATATCTCTTTGCGATGGCATTAATGATATGGGCATATAAGGATAAAAAAGTAGAAAACACCTATGGAGAGTTTATGTGCAGTGTGTTAGGGACGAATCTGATTCTTATATTGGTGATTTCTCTGGTGTTTTTCGGGCAACAGAGATATCTTGTATATAATTTCGGTACTTTCTATATATCGGGATTTCTGTTATTTATGAAATTATGGAGATTGTATCTACGTGACCTGGCAGTGCAGGTGTGGGGCCGTATAAGACATAGGAACAGTCTTTAAGGTGCGGGTTGAGAATGGGACATGGATATAAAGATGAATGGTAACTGTTCAGAAGGGGCATCTTCGTAACTGTGAAGAACAGGGTTCTGAACAGTTACGATGATTGTAAAGAGATAGAGGATGTAAATGATATGACGGACGCAAAAGTGCTGATTATTATTCCGGCATACAATGAGTCGGAAAGCATTGAAAATGTGATAGATCATTTGACGGATCAGGCGCCGTGGTGTGATTATCTGGTTATTAATGACGGCTCTACGGACAATACATTGAGTATCTGTGAGCAGGAACATTTTCATTATCTGGATCTGCCGATTAATCTGGGAATCGGCGGTGCCGTGCAGGCAGGGTATGTATATGCCCGAAAGAACAATTATGACATTGCTGTGCAGATGGACGGAGACGGGCAGCATGATATTGCCTATCTGAAGGATATGCTACAGCCTATTCTCGACGGGGAGGCGGATATTGTAATCGGGTCGCGTTTCCTGAAAAAAGAAGGATTTCAGTCCTCCCAGTCGAGGCGGATCGGGATCGGAATCTTAAGTATGTTGATCCGGTTGACTACGGGGCAGAGAATCATAGATGTGACCAGCGGTTATCGTGCGGTCAACAGGATGTTTATCGATATTTATTCCAGGGATTATCCGACGGATTATCCGGAGCCGGAAGCAATCGTTACTGCCATAATGCACAGAGGCAGGGTGAAGGAAGTGCCGGTCAGGATGCGGGCGCGGGAAAGCGGAACCAGTTCCATTACGCTGCGCAAATCCGTCTATTATATGATTAAGGTGACACTGGCGATTCTTATCTGTCGGTTAAGCTACGGCTTCAGGAGGGCTAAGAGATGATTCCGTCTACGCTGCGTATAACACTGATCATTGCAGTTGTATGCTATTTTATTATTATTTTGTATTTTCTTAAAAATAGGGCGTTGAACTTAAAATATACACTCCTGTGGCTTTTGGCGGGCGTAGTGATGGGAGTGCTTGTGATTTTTCCGGAAATGTTGCAGCGTATTATACGTGTATTCGGTATTCAAAGCAACATGAACGGTCTGTTTATTATCGCAATCGGGTTTATGCTCATGATATTGATGGCACTGACTTCCATTGCATCCAGACAGAACATGAAGATTAGATCACTGGTTCAGGAGATCGGTATCCTTGATAAGAGAATTCGGGAGCTGGAGGATGGACATAGTGACAGTGTGGGTGAGAGAGATGTCTGACAGAATGGAAATAGCAATCGATCTGTTGTGGCTCAGGCCCAGACAGGTAGGTGGGACTGAATTTTATATCAGAAATTTATTGGATGGTTTTCTGCGGCTTGAAGAGGACTACCATTTTATCCTGCTTGTATCAAAAGATAATAGAGATTCGCTTTCACATTATGCGAAAGATGACAGAATTTCCCTGCTGGAGGCCAATGTAGAATCCGCGAATATCGCGAGGCGTATCCTCTGGCAGTTTTTCTGCCAGAACAGGCTGTTACGCAGGAATCATATCCGCAAGTGTTTTGTTCCGGTGTACTGCCGTCCGCTTTTCAATGGCGGAATCACTTATATTAATGTAATTCATGATCTGCAGGCCGCGCATTATCCTGAATATCATCCATTCCATGAGATCGCTTATTCCAGATTGTGTTGGTGGTTGGATGTGCATTTTTCCAAACATATCGTGGCGATATCCGACTGGGTGCGGGAGGATATCATGGTCAGATATCATGTGAAGCCGGAGAAGATCACGACGATCTATAATCCTATTACGGTAGATCCGAACGAGATGGTATCGATGACAGAACTGTCTGAGAAGTACGGTGTCTCGGAAAATGAATATTACTATACGGTTTCACAATTGATACCACACAAGAATCTGGACACGATCATTGAAGTTATGAGCTGGATCAAAGAGCAAAAGATTGACTTGCCGGGCAGGCTTTTGATTTCCGGCGTAAACGGGGAGAGCCGGAAGACATTGGAGCGGCAGATACGGGACAGAGGACTGGACAGGGAGATCACACTGACCGGGTTTGTGGAAAATGTTGAACGGAACGCTCTATATAAATACAGCAGAGCATTTCTGTTTCCCAGTGTGTTTGAAGGGTTCGGGATGCCGCCGATCGAAGCGATGCTTTTCGGAACCGTTGTAATTGCGGCGGACAGGACATGTATTCCTGAGGTGACACAGGGAAAAGCAAATTATGTGGCGGATCCTTATGATGTGCAGGAATGGATTCGGGTTATGCAGGCTCCTGTGGACAGGATCGGGGAGATGGATTTTGGGGTGTATGATCAGGGAAGACTGACGAGGAAATATTATCAGATGTTATTGGATATGTTGGGATGAGATGAAGGCTTGAGGTGATTATTTACGTCCACGGGTTATCTAAGACGGACGCTCAGAGGGAAGTCAATATCTTCGTCGCTGCGCTTTCGCTCCGTTCCGAGCGTAGCGGACACTAAGTTCGTGGAATACCTCACTAAGTGCCGACGCTCTCCAAGGGGCTCCTTAAGATATTGACTTCCCTCTGAGCTGGTTTGTGGGTGGCCGGTGGATAATAACGATGAATAAGAGGTGTTTATGAAGATCGCAGTGATTCTGGTGAATTATAACGGCAAACAATACAATACGGCGTGTATTGAGTCGCTTCTTGCGCAGAAGGACAGCGGCGGTTCCTATGAAATAAAAATCTACGTCGTGGACAATGCGTCACGGGATGATTCCATGCAGATGATACAGGAGCGCTATGGTACAGACGGGCGGATAGAGACGATTCTTCTTAACGATAACTACGGATTCTCTTATGCAAATAATGTGGGAATCCGCCGTGCGGTTGAGTGGGGTGCGGATTATGTTCTGCTGCTCAACAATGACACGGAAGTACAGGAAGACATGTTGGCGCAGCTTATGGCATGTGCAAAAAGACATCCAGGCAGTGTGATTGCGCCGAAGATTTATTACAGCGACCATAGGAATATAATCTGGTCGGCGGGCGGAGCGGTATCGCCCATCATTAGAAAAGTACGCCATATCGGTCTGAATCAGGAAGACAAAGGACAGTTTGATCGGGAGTGTCAGATCGGGTTTGCCACTGGGTGCTGCCTGTTGCTTTCAAGAGAAGTGATTGAACGGGCAGGATTCCTTGACGAAAGATTCTTTCTGTATTATGAGGATACGGAATATTGTTTTCGCTTACGGAAAAGGGGAATTGCCATTTATTACTGCCCGCGGGCTGTAGTCTATCATAAGGTCGGAGCCAGTTCCAAGGGGGCGGACAGTCCGCTGTGTGCTTATTATATTGCCCGTAACTGGCTTTTGTGCAGCAGGCAGCATTTGAGTGGGCAGTATCCGCTGTTCATCATATACTACATGATGAATAGAAGTGTATGTTGTATGCTGTGGCTGCTTTGCGGAAAGAAGGAGCTTGTGCAGGCGACTTGCAGAGGAATCGGAGATTATCGAAAGAAGAGACTGGGAAAATCGGCGTATTACTGATAATATAAATTGCTTTGACATGGAGGAGTATGATGAAGGAAAAACAAAATATTCATGCAGGTTATTACAGTGAAGAGGAATTGAAGGGATTGGGAATTTCCAAAATAGGAAAAAATGTACTGATAAGTAACAAATGTTGTATATATCAACCGGATATGATAGAGATAGGGGATAATGTCAGAATAGATGATTTCTGTATATTGCTTGGGAAGATAAAATTAGGACACAATGTTCATATTGCGGCATTTTGCCTTTTGAGCGGCGGGGCCGGAATTGTGATGGAAGATTATTCCGGGCTGGCACAAAAATGCTCACTTTACACGAAAAGCGATGATTATAGCGGAAGAAGTATGACAAATTCTACGATACCCGACAAATTTAAGGAAGTGAGGTCGGGAGAAATAGTGATCGGGAGACATGTGATCGTAGGGGCATCAAGCGTTGTTCTTCCGGGCGTTACCATCGGTGAGGGTGCTTCGGTCGGCGCAATGAGTTTAGTAAATAGATCCATAGAAGATTGGACTGTGAATATCGGAATACCATGCAGAAAACTAAAGGACAGAGAAAAGGGGCTGCTGGATCTGGAGAAAGAATATGAAAAGGAATACAGAAATGGATGTGGATACGAGTAAAGTGTTAATCATAGCTGAAGCAGGAGTAAATCATAACGGTGACATTAAAATTGCAAGAAAATTAATAGATGCAGCAAAGGAAAGCGGGGCGGACATTGTCAAATTTCAGACTGCGAAACTGGAATCTCTGGTTTCAAAATCAGCTCAGATGGCAGAGTATCAGAAAAAAAATATAAGTATGGTTAAGTCACAAAAAGAGATGCTGAAAGATATAATTCTGCCTTTTGAAGGTTTTTCAGAGTTGGCACAATATTGTGACGTCCGGGGAATTACTTTTCTTTCAACACCGTTTGATATAGATAGCATTCGTTTTTTGGACAATTTGGTAAAGATATGGAAAATTCCTTCCGGAGAGATCACGAATTATCCTTATCTGAGGGAGATTGCCCTAACCGGCAAACCTGTTATTATGTCCACGGGAATGTGTGAACTGCAGGAGGTGAAGGAGGCGGTTCGGGTATTAAAGGAAAACGGAAGCAGTGAGATTACCCTGTTGCATTGTAATACGGAGTACCCGACACCTATGCAGGACGTGAACTTGAGAGCAATGCGGGCTCTGCGGGAAGAATTCGGTCTGCCTGTAGGTTACTCAGATCATACACAGGGTATTGAAGTGCCGATTGCTGCCACGGCTATGGGAGCGGTAGTGATCGAGAAACATTTTACACTGGATCGCAATATGGAAGGTCCGGATCACAAGGCGAGTTTAGAGCCGGAGGAACTTCGGGCAATGGTGCAGGCGATCCGAAACATAGAGGCTGCGCTGGGAGATGGAGTCAAGCGCCCATCCGCTTCGGAGACGAAGAATCGGGATGTAGTACGCAAGAGCATCGTTGCTAAGACAGACATCCGAAAGGGTGAAGTGTTTACGGAGGAGAATCTGACTGCAAAACGTCCCGGAAACGGTATTTCGCCCATGCGGTGGAATGAGGTAATTGGATTGAGGGCGGACCGGGATTATGAGCAGGATGAGATGATCAAGCTGTAACAGAAGCATAAACGTACAAGCGGCGTTGCTTGACTTCATTAGGATAGTATAATAAAATAATATCCGGATTTATACTTTGTTTATCGTGAATAAAACATTTTTTTTGAAAACCATCTATGGTGCTTTTAAGTTTGCTTTTGTAGGGCGAATGAAAAAAGCGGAAAATATTTTATGATGAAAAATGTATGTGTACTTACGGCTACGAGAGCCGAATACGGCCTTTTGAAAAATCTAATATTGAGACTGCAGAAGGAGTCTGAATTTCGGGTAAATGTTGTTGTGACGGGGATGCATCTGGACAAGGCTTTTGGCGAAACGTATCGGGAGATCGAGGAAGACGGAGTCTCTATCGCGGCAAAAATCCCTATTTTATCTAAGCAGGACGGTGCAGTCGGAATGTCCGAAACTATGTCCAATGCGCTTCTAAGCTTCGGACATTTTTTTGCAGAAAACCGGCAGGATCTTCTGGTGGTGTTGGGCGATCGATATGAGACGATGGCGGTCTGTATTGCGGCCATGAATGAACAGATTCCGATTGCGCATATTCATGGCGGAGAAGTGACGGAAGGCGCGATCGATGATGCGATCAGGCATAGCATCTCGAAGATGAGTTTTCTTCATTTTACGAGCACGGAAGTATACCGCAAACGAGTGATTCAGTTGGGTGAGCATCCGGACAGGGTTTTTAATGTGGGTGCGCTCGGAGTCGAAAATATTCGTTATGGGAAGCGGCTTTCCCGGTCTGAGCTGGAAGAAGATCTGCAGTTTTCGTTGGGGGAGAAGTATTGTCTGGTCACATTCCATCCGGTCACGTTGGAAGAGGATGACGGCGTTTCGCAGCTTCAGGAACTGCTGAAGGCGATGGATGAGATGACGGAATACCGCTATCTGATAACAAAGGCGAATGCAGACGCCGGTGGCAGAAAGATCAACGCCCGGTTGGAGAAATATGCACAGGCACATAACGACAGAGTCTGCCTGAAAGATTCTCTGGGCATGGTTCGTTATTTGTCGGCGATGCAATATTGCTCCATGGTGGTGGGAAATTCCTCCAGTGGAATCCAGGAGGCTCCGGCAATGGGAGTTCCTACGGTCAACATCGGGAATCGGCAGAAGGGAAGGATACAGAGTGCGAGTATTATCAACTGTGAGCCGTGTGCCGAAGAGGTTGTGGCAGCGATGAGGCGGATACAGACAGAGGAATTTCAGATCGGAATGGAACAGGATCTGCTGTTCGGCGAACCCGAAAGAATTCCCCCTTCGCGGGCGATTACAAACCATATCACGGAATATCTACTCGGGGAGAACGGAGCAGAGATAGATTTAAAAAAGAAATTTTACGATATTGCATTATAAAAAAAGCGATAGGGCAAAAGGGATAACAGGATGAAAGTGATTGTGATCGGTCTCGGTTCCATGGGAAAGAGAAGGATTCGTCTGATCAGGCAGTATGATGGGGCGATTGGAATATGTGGTGTTGACACTTCCGGTGACCGAAGGGAGCAGGCGGAGAAGGAATACGGTATAGAAACATTAGACAGTATAGAGTGTGTGCGGGCAGATGAGTATGACTGCGCATTTATATGCACCTCGCCCTTATCTCACAGCGGTTTGATCCATACTTGTCTGAGTCTGAACATGCATGTGTTTACGGAGATCAATCTGATCGCCGACGGCTATGATGAGAATATGAAACTTGCTGCAGAACGCGGGAGGACGCTTTTCTTGTCTTCAACATTTCTGTATCGGGAAGAGATAGGATATATTGACCGAATGGTCCGCAAGAGCAGCAGCCCTGTCAGTTATCTTTATCATATCGGGCAATATCTGCCAGATTGGCATCCGTGGGAAAATTACAAGGATTATTTCGTGGGTGACCGGCGTACAAACGGGTGTAGAGAATTATTTGCCATTGAGCTGCCATGGCTGCTTCACACATTCGGGGATGTGCAGCGGATTCATGTGGTTAAGGGAAGGGCTACCGGGTTGCAGATCGATTATCCGGACAGTTACCTCGTGACATTGGAGCATGAGAATGGTGCTCGCGGTTCGCTGGCGGTAGATGTGGTGTCGAGAAAAGCGGTAAGAAATCTGGAAGTGTTTTCGGAAGATATGTATCTGGCATGGAACGGAACCCCGGAGAGCCTGCGGTATTATGACTATGAGCGCAAAGCAGAAGTTACGGTCAATCTGTATGACAGGGTTGAGCACAGGGACGGATATGACCAGTTTATCATAGAGAACAGTTATCTTCATGAGATAGAAGCATTTTTTGCACAGGTGAAAGGCGGAGCGGTTCCAGCATATGATTTTGAGAAAGATAAGGAAACGCTGGCTCTGATTGACAGGATCGAGGAGTAGCATATGAACGGAAACTATAAGATAGCTTTCTGCGGGCTCGGTTCCATCGGAAAGCGTCATCTGCATAATACGGTGCGGTATCTGCAGGAACAGGGCTGTGATTTTAGAATCGATGCGATTCGGAGCGGAGCGGGAGCTGTGCTTGACGGGGAATTGACGCAGTACGTCAGTGCGCAATACTTTTATGGCGATGAGATCCCGCAGGATTACGACATTATATTTATTACTAATCCGACTGCCATGCACAGAGAAAGCATTATGAAGTATCAGAATTGTACGAGGAGTATGTTTATCGAGAAACCGGTGGTAGCCGATTCCGAATGTGATTTTTCCGGTATTCCCGATGGTTTGATCTGTTATGTGGCATGTCCTTTACGGTACACGAAGACGCTTCAGTATGTGAAGGAGCATATTGAATGCGATGCGGCATATTCTGTGCGGGCAGTTTGTTCCACTTATCTTCCGGACTGGCGGCCGGGCGAGGATTACCGAAAATCTTACAGCGCTCACAAGGCGATGGGCGGCGGCGTGGCGATAGATCTGATTCATGAATGGGATTATCTGATATGGCTGTTCGGCAGACCGGATAAGGTGGAAAGCATACAGAGGAAGATCTCCGGGCTGGAGACGGACAGTGAAGATATTGCGGTATATATGGGATATTCTAAAGACAGAATCTACGAACTGCATTTGGATTATTTCGGCAGGGAAGAGAAGCGCAATCTGGAGATTTATCTTCCGTCGGAGACAATTACGGTAGATCTGCGAAACGGCAGAATTCATTTTGGAAAATCAGGCGAAGATATCATAATGTGCGAAGACAGGGATGAATATCAGGGGAAAGAGATCGCACATTTTTTTGATATTATCAATGGCAAATGCAATAACGATAACGATATTGTGGAAGCGATGAGGACGTTAAGTCTGACGCAGGGCAGGGCATAAGAGTGATCAGGCAGGAGAAGATTACAGACAGGAAGCGGGTGAATCAGTTGAACAAAGAGAGCAGCATTTTATTTACCATTTGTGCCAGAGCAGGTTCAAAGGGCGTGAAAGGGAAGAATACAAAAATATTCTGCGGAAGGCCGCTTGCAGCGTACACAGTGGCAGCGTATGAACTATTCAGGCAGCGTTTTCAGACAGAGTACGGGAGTATGGCGCTTGCAGTCAATACGGACAGTGAGTTGCTGCGGCAGCAGTTGGACGAGCTACGAACGGAGTATCTCTATGTTCCGCGGATCGAGGAACTTGCGGGAGACGTGGTATCGAAGAAGGACGTCATCCGGGATACGTTGATAAAGAGTGAGGCAGTAAAAAATAGGATATTTGATGTTGTGATCGATTTGGATCTGACATCTCCGTTGCGTACAGTGGATGATATCAAAGGAACTTTGGATGCACTGAATCAGGATGAGGGCGCTGATATTGCGTATAGTGTGACCTCTTCCCGCAGATCGCCCTATTTCAATATGGTGGCGAAGGGGGAAGACGGATATTATCATACTGTAACCCAGACTGGGTTCACGACGCGGCAGCAGTGCCCGTCATGTTATGACATGAACGCTTCGATCTATGCTTATCGGAGAGCATATACGCTGGCAGATCATGTCCTGCCGCGGCGAGAGACAGTCTGGCAGATGAAGGATACAGGCGTATTGGATATTGACAGTGAGGAAGATTTCGAACTGATGGAAGTGCTTGCGAAATATTTCTATCAGAAGTATCCTGCATATGGTGAGATAGAAGCGGCGGCGTCCCGGTCGGGTGGACAATGCGGCGGCAATATGCTATAATTTTACGAATATTTACGGGCACGGATGTTTATGAGAATATGAGGGCATATTGGCGATGCATGCTTCTATCAGTGAAAATTATGAAAAATTTCTGGATTTTGAGAACAGTGGGAAAGTATTATCGTTTCACTATCAATACCGGAACATGTTAGTGTGGCCGTTTATCAGGAATGTAATGTGGAACTGTATTTACAAAACCCTTTTTGGAGAGAATGCGGGATTAATTGACACCAGTGCACAAAATTTGAAAAAGGGCAGGCTTTTTGGCTATAAGTGGCTGCAATTTTTTAAGTTCAATAAGAATCCGCTGTTTGCCTGCAAACAGACGGATATTTTGTATTTATATCATGTGATCGGCAATGTAAAAGATGAGAATGATGTTTATTATAATCGGATCTATGACGATTTTGTGGCACTTCATGACAGCACAGCCATTATAGAGAGCGCACCTCTGTTTCGTCACTTTTATCCCAAGAAGTACAAGACATACGAAGCGGATTCAATCGAGATCATTTGTGCGTTTCACGAAAAAATTGCCTCTCTGAACGAGAAGGATAAGAATACCATCGAACAGATGATTGATTATCTGAAGCGGGATTTTCCGTTTGCATTACAGGAATCTCATTGGCGTATCATCCGCATAGAATTAGAGCGGTATGCCAAGAATATGAAGCTGATTTATGAGTACTACCATAAAGTCTTTACGCGTATTTCGCCCAAGCTTGTCTTCGTAGCGCAGGCGTGTGACGGAAGCCATATGGCATGTAAGATCAAGGTTTTACGGGACATGGGAATTCCGTCGGCAGAGATACAGCATGGATTGATCAGTAACGAGCATTTTGCATACAATTATTCCCGGGCGGTCTGCGACAGTGAAGAGTATCGCAGCTATTTGCCGGATCATTTCCTGACATTTGGACATTTCTGGGAGAAGACGATCAGGCTTCCCGTGCACACGGAAGTTTTGGGTAGTGCGAATTTTAGCAGAAATTTTGATAAGACACGTAAAAGTGACAATGATGTCGGAAACGAGACGCAGGACAGGAATATTCTCATTCTCCCGTCGGTCTTAGAGACGTATATGGAGCTGGTCAGGTATCTCTATGATAAGCTGCCGGACAGAAGGCTGATTATCAAGGTTCATCCGACGAAGATTAAACAATATGAAGTCTTCAAAACGATGGAGAATGATCGTATAAGCGTATATATTAAAGAGAATATAAACAACTTTTTTGATCGCGCCGCGATCGTGATCGGCGATGATTCTACCGCATTATATGAAGCGGCAGCGCTGGGAAAGCAAGTGATGATCTGGGATACGGAATACAGCAGAAACATGCATCGCGCAATAGGCAGGTGGTTTGCGGATAAAGAAGAGCTGCTTTCGATTCTGCAGTCGGATCATATAAGCATGATAGCAGAGACGAAACCGGAGGATATCTTTGCCCGTGACAGTAAGAGACGATATCGGGCGTTTATTGCAGGATATGTGTCCGAATAGGACAGGAAATGGTGATTGGGTAAGAGTATGTGCGGAATCTGTGGGATGTTTCGTAAAAACAATGAAGTTGATAAAGAAAAATTTGAGCAGATGATTGATATCATCGCGTACCGTGGACCGGATGACAGGGGCGCGTACTATGAGAACAACATTGCCTTGGGACACAGACGGCTTGCAATTATTGACTTAAGCAAGGAAGGTCACCAGCCATTTTCCTATAAAGACAGATACATTATGGTATACAATGGGGAAATTTATAATTTTCGTGAGCTGAGAGAACAGTTGCGGCATAAGGGGTATGAATTTGCGACGAAGACGGATACGGAAGTACTCATTGCGATGTACGACTGTTATGGCAAAGAGTGTGTGAAGCACCTGAACGGTATGTGGGCATTTGCCGTTTACGACAGGCAGCAGCAGACGATCTTCTGTTCCAGAGACCGATTCGGTGTAAAGCCGTTTTACTACTGTCAGTCGGGGCAGGATTTTATCTTTGCCTCGGAAATCAAGCAGATTTTATTAATGAAGCAGGGGGATGTATATGCTAACCGGCAGAGGCTTTTGGAATATTTGATTCTGGGGGATCTTGATTATACGGATGAAACTTTATTCAGGGATGTGAAGCAGTTAAAAGGCGGATATAATCTGACGCTTCATATCGTGACCGGCGCGTGTACTCTGGAGCAGTATTATGATCTTAGCCGGACGAGAGCAGACAGGAAGAGCTATCGGGCGGCATGCGATGATTTCAGACGGTTGTTTGAGAGGTCCGTTGCGCTCAGACTGCGGGCAGATGTGCCGGTGGGCTATTGCTTGTCGGGAGGACTGGACAGCTCTGCTATTGTGTGTATGGCCGATTCGATCATAGGCAGATCCGGAAAAGAAGTGGAGCAGCATACAGTGTCTTCCTGCTTTGAGGATAAAGCATATGATGAGCAGGAGTATATAGATGAGGTGGTGTGGCATACGCAGGTCACACCGCATAAGATTTTTGCGTCAGAGCAGGATTTGTTCGAGAACCTGGACGAGATTATCTGGCATATGGATGAACCTTTCAGTTCTACCTCGATCTTTGCGCAGTGGCATGTTTTTAAAAGCGCCAAAGAGAATCATCTTACGGTGATGCTGGACGGACAGGGCGCGGACGAGCAGCTTGCGGGATATACAGGGTTCTACAGCGTGATCTTTGCGTATTACCTGAGAAGATTTCGTTTAATTAAGTTCGGACGGGAGCTCTATTATTATTGCAAGAACCGTCGTGTTTCGGAAACTTATGTAGCGGCGAAAGATGTGATCCTGAATGCCTTGGTGTCAGCATTTATGCCGAACAGATTGAAAATGTATCTCAAGCGGAAGCTGGGATACGGATATTCCGGGCTGCCCTTTTCGGAGCAATTGATCGAGCAGGCGGTCAAGGGCAGGGAAATCTATCAAGTCAGCAGTCCACGGGAATATTCATTGGATCATATGAAATACAGCATGTCCTCGCTGTTACATTACGAGGACCGGAATTCTATGGCGCATTCCATAGAATCCAGAGTTCCCTTTCTGGACTACCGCCTGGCACAGAGTATTTATTCCATGCCTGTCCATTATAAGATTCGTAAGGGTATGACCAAGTCGGTTATGCGGGATGGCTTAGACGGAATCCTGCCGGATAAGATTAAAAACAGGGTCAGTAAGCTGGGGTTTGTCACGCCGGAGGAAAAATGGATCAATGAAAATTTTGATCAGTTCAGAGAACAGCTCTGCGGGGCATGTGAGAAGCTGAAGGATATGATTGATGCCGGAAGAGTCATCAAATGGTTTGATGATAATAAGGGGGAGATTAAGAGAGGAAATTATCTTCCGTGGAGAATTATCTGCGCAGGTCACTGGGTTGATGTCTTCCGTGTAAAGTTTGATGATTGAGATGTTACGATTACCATGCAGGGAGCAGTGTGGGCGGCTTAGCTTGCAGATGTCGGGGGAATGCTATATAATAAGATACGCAGATTCGGAGGAATAAGATGAAAGCGTTGTTCGTATTGCATGAAGGTATTTTCATATATGGCGCTAATCGAAGCATCGCGGGCGTGCTCCAGAATCTGGAGTATGATTATGACCTGTTGATCTGCAAGAGTTTTACACGGAAGATCGACGAAGGAGAATTGCGGCAGCTTTTGGGGCGGCATTTAAAGAATATATATATGGTATGGATGCCCAGATACCGTTGCCAGTATTATGATAAGGTAAGCCTGTTCAGTGAGTGTTCCCATGTTGTCAATAACATCATGGCTTTTTTCTGTAAGAAGAAAAGAACAAGAATAATCAGGCAGGGCGGGTATGACTATGTGCACCTGAATTCTCTGGTCCTGTTTCCGATGATAGACGAAAATGCCAAGTATGTTGTTCATGCCAGAGAGATCATTAATCCACAGTACCGCTGGATCAGACAGTTTACTAAGGCTCTGGAGCGGGCTGCGGGGATCATCTATATAGATGAGGCGACAAGAATACCCATTGAAGCGGTGGTGCGCAATAAGCGTGCGATGGTGCTGAACAATCCGTTTGATATGAGGTGGGTTGCGGATGCCGATTACGAAGACAGCCGGAAGAAATGCGGTGTGGCGCAGACTGACACGGTCTTTGCTATGCTGGGACAGGTCGGTGACAATAAGGGTTCGAAATTTGTGATCCGATCCTTTATGCGACATGCTAATCCGAACAGCAAACTTCTGATTGTAGGCAATAATGACCATGCGTATGGGCGCGAGTGCGGGAAAATGGCGAAAGATGACGGACGTGTCATTTTCTGTGGTGAGATGAAGAACACAGGAAGCATTTATCGAGTCAGCGATTACATCATACGCGGAGAACCGCAGTTTTGTATCGGAAGGACGATTTATGAAGGGCTTTTTGCCGGAGCCGGTGTCATTATTCCCGGGTACGAGACAGATATAAAGCGGATGCAGTCGGGAGAAGAACTGAGGGAGAAAATACACTTCTATGAACCCGGAAGTGAGGAGTCGCTGGCGGCAGTGATTCAGGAATGTTCTCATGTGAAGCAGGAGAACAGGGAGTTCAGGAGTAATATCGGATACTATATGGAACGGTACGATCAGTTCATTCATAAGGTGACAACAAACCGGAAACAGAAAACAACAAACAGAAAATAGCGCGTAAAGAGCGGCGCAGAAACAGAGGTAAACATGAAATATGCATTGATCGGATGCGGTAGAATATCACCGAACCACATTGTGGCAGCTTTAAATAATCATTTGGAGATCGCAGCGCTGTGTGATATTGTCACGGACAATATGAAGGATAAAGTGCTGAAACATAAACTGTCATCGGATGTGGCGCAGTACACGGACTATCATAAGATGTTGGAAGAGGTCAAACCGGAGCTTGTAGCTATCGCGACAGAGAGCGGAAAACACGCGCAGATCGCATTAGACTGCATCGATGCGGGCTGCAATCTGATTATTGAGAAACCGATTGCACTTTCTCTAAAGGATGCGGACGAGATCATAGCGCGTGCACGAGATAAAGGAGTTAAGGTATGTGCCTGTCATCAGAACAGATTTAACAAGTCTGTCCTGAAAATCAGGGAAGCGATCGAGATGCAGCGATTCGGCAGACTTTATTACGGAACGGCCCACATCAGATGGGCGAGAGATTATGAGTATTATGCGCGTGCCAAGTGGCGCGGCACATGGGAACAGGACGGCGGTGCACTGATGAACCAGTGTATTCATGATATTGATCTCTTAAGATGGATGATGGGCGATGAAGTCGATGAAGTCATAGGCTTCACGGATCGGTTGAAGCATGATTATATTGAAGCGGAAGATCTGGGGCTTGCATTGATCAGATTTAAGAATGGAAGCTATGGTATTGTGGAAGGCACGACCAACGTATATCCCAGGAACCTCGAAGAGACATTGTATATTTTCGGAGAGAAAGGAACCGTCAAGGCTGGCGGCGAGGCGGTTAATATCATTGAAGAATGGCGTTTCTCGGATTATCTGGATGATCCGGAAGAAGTCAAGAAGGAGTGCCATGAGAATCCGCCGAATATATATGGTTTCGGACATTCAAAGCTGTATGCGGATGTGATTCAGGCAATCGAACAAAACCGCGCGCCTTATGTGGACGCACAGGCAGGGCGCAGAGCTTTGGAGTTGGTGCTGGCGATCTATGAGGCGGCTTATACGGGTAAGACGGTGAAGTTTCCGATGACGGACTGCAGCACAATGGACTTTGTCAGCAGATTTGGCGGAAAGGCAGAAGAATGAGTAAAGAATATCATGCAGATGCCACCAGTCTGATCAGCGATGACGCCCAGATAGGCAGCGGGACGAGAATATGGCAGTTTTGTAATATCATGGGCGGTTCCGTTATCGGCGCGAACTGTAATATCGGGCAGAATGTATTCGTTGAAGGCGGGGTACGCTTAGGCAGTAATGTCAAAGTGAAGAATAATGTGGCATTGTATCAAGGTGTTGTTTGCGAGGACGATGTATTCTTAGGTCCTAACTGTGTATTTACGAATGTGATCAATCCACGCAGCTTCGTAGAGAGAAAACACGAATTCAGGGAGACGATCATTCGTAAGGGCGCTACTATAGGTGCCAATGCGACGATTGTGTGCGGAAACACGATTGGCCGGTATGCTATGGTGGGAGCCGGTACGGTAGTGACACATGACGTAGGAGCTTATCATCTCGTGGTGGGCAATCCCGGAAGGCATGTTGGATATGTCTGTATGTGCGGATGTAAATTACAGGAGGAAGCCGGTGCATGGGGCTGCCCGGAATGTGGCCGGAAGTATAGAGTGACGGCGGATGGTGTAGTGGAGGATTAAGATGGAATTCATAGATTTAAAAGCGCAATATCGTGCGCTGAAACAGGAGATTGACAGTAATATCAGTCAGGTCTTGGCAGACACTGATTTTATTATAGGAAAACAGGTGTCAGAGTTCGAGGAGAAGCTTGCCGCGTATGTGGGGGTCAATTATGCAGTGGGGTGTTCCAGCGGGACGGATGCCCTGCAGTTGATCTATATGGCTTATGGAATCGGCAGCGGAGATGCGGTATTTTGTCCGGATATGACTTTCGTGGCATCTGTGGAACCTGCATTTATGCTTGGGGCGGAGCCTGTTTTCTGTGATATTGACAAAGACACTTATAACATTTGTCCGGACAGTCTGGAGAGACAGATCAAGGCTGTGTGCGCCGCAGGGAAGCTCAAGCCGAGAGCCATTGTGGCGGTAGACTTTATCGGTAATCCGGCAGATTATGATAGATTACGCAGCTTAGCGGATCAATACGGGTTACTGCTGATTGAAGATGCTGCACAGGGCATGGGAGCTTCTTATCATGGAAAGAAGTGCGGGGCACTGGGAGACATAGGAGCGACTTCCTTTTTTCCGTCTAAGCCGCTCGGGTGTTACGGAGACGGCGGCGCAGTCTTTACCGACAGTCAGGAGATGAATGAACTGCTCAGATCGCTGAGGGTTCATGGCAAAGGAAGCAGTAAGTATGATAATGTGAGAGTCGGTATGAACGCGAGACTGGATACGCTGCAGGCGGCTGTCATGTTACCGAAGCTGGCACGTCTTGACGAAGAGATTGCGAGAAGACAGGAGATTGCCGGAAGATATGATGAGGCGCTTAAGGATAAGTTTGTAATCCCTCATATCTGTGAAGGTACGATGTCTTCTTATGCACAGTATGCGCTTCTGGCGGAAAACGTACAGCGCAGAGATGAGATCAGGGCAAAACTGCAGGAGCAGGGGATTCCGACAATTGTTTATTATCCGAATCCGATGCACCGTATGAAAGTATTTGCAGACTGCTTTATGGGTGATGAGACTTTTGAAAATACTGTTGACTATGCGGACAGAACGTTTTCGGTACCTTTTTCGGCATATTTGACGGAGGAGGATCAGGAGAGGATCATTGACGTTCTGCTTTCTGTCTGAGGAGTGCAGGCAGAGATGGTATGAGGCTGCAGAATACGGAAAGATATACCATAAGACGGGAATAAAGATGGATATTCGAAAATTTATCGTAGAAGAAAATATCAGTGTTTTTGATACCATGAAAAAGATCGATGCGGGGGCAAGAGGCATCGCTTTTGTGTGTCGGGGATTAAAGCTGCGCGCTGTGGTGACAGACGGAGATATCCGCAGGTATATTTTGGGCGGAGGAAGTCTGGAGCGCACGGTTTATGAGATTGCGCATAAAGAGCCGATCTATCTCAAGGAGGATCAGGAGAATCAGGCGGCCGTCTTGATGCGTAAACATTCCATAACGGCAATACCGATCGTCAATGAGCGGGAAGAGATTGTAAAGATCCGTTTCTTTAAAGAAGAGTTTCGAGATAAGGAAGCAGAAGAAAAGCGCAGTTTGGATTTGCCACTTGTTATTATGGCCGGAGGTAAGGGGACAAGACTGAGGCCATATACGGACATACTTCCAAAGCCGTTGATTCCGGTGGGTGATAAGACAATCACAGAGCATATTATGGATCGCTTTGCGGAGTATGACTGCAGGCAGGTTCTGATGATCGTCAATTACAAGAAGGATTTTATTAAGGCTTATTATGCGGACAGTGAGGAGCCGAGAAATATTGTTTTTGTGGAAGAAGATACCTATCTCGGAACCGGCGGTGGTCTTGGGCTGTTGACAGACAGAGTACAGGACACTTTTTTCATGTCTAACTGTGACATTCTGATTGATGCGGATTATGCTGATATTTTGGATCATCATAGAATGAGCGGAAATATGATAACTATGGTATGTGCAGAGAAGAGGTTTGAAATTCCTTACGGAACCGTTCAACTGGGACCGGATGGACAGATTACGAGTTTGAAGGAAAAACCGCGGTTTAACTATTATGTGAACACGGGGTTCTATGTGATTGAGCCGGCCTTTTTACAGAAAATTCCCAGCAATACATTTATCCATATTACCGATGTGATCGACAGATGTATCGCAGACGGAGAAAAAGTAGGCAGTTATTTGATCAGCGATGATGCATGGATGGATATGGGACAGTTTGATGAGTTGGAGAAAATGAAGGAGCGGCTGGGCAGTCTGTAGAACATGTGGTGCACAGGTGGCTTTGGACTGCAGAATATAAGACTGATAAGAAATATGTATGCGAAGACAGCATAAAGCAGATGGGAGCAGGCATGGGGAAAAAAGTATTAGTTACGGGTGCAGACGGATTTATCGGTAGTCATCTGACAGAGGAACTGGTGAAGAAAGGATATGATGTAAAAGCGTTTGTCTACTATAACTCATTTAATACATGGGGATGGCTGGATACAATGCCGGAGGACATCATGAAACACGTCGAGATTTTCAGCGGCGACATCAGAGATCCGAATGGAGTGCGCACCGCGATGAGAGGCGCTGATGAAGTGTTTCATCTCGCGGCATTGATTGCGATTCCGTTTAGCTACCACTCACCGGACTCTTATGTGGATACGAATATTAAAGGAACCCTGAATGTCTTACAGGCGGCAAGGGATCTGGAAACTTCCCGGGTTTTGATCACTTCTACCTCAGAGGTATATGGTACGGCGCAGTATGTGCCGATTGACGAGAAGCATCCTTATCAGGGACAGTCGCCTTATTCGGCTACTAAGATCGGAGCAGACCGTCTGGCGGAGAGTTTTTACCGCAGTTTTAATCTTCCGGTATCTATTGTAAGGCCCTTTAATACATACGGGCCGAGACAGTCAGCCAGAGCCGTAATTCCGACGATTATCACCCAGCTCCTTGCCGGGAAGGATGAGATTAGACTGGGGTCTTTGACACCGACGAGGGATTTTAACTATGTAAAGGATACGGCACACGGTTTTATCTCGATTGCCGAGTCGGAGCGGACGATCGGACAGGAGATCAACATTGCGACGAAACGGGAGATCTCGATCGGGGATCTGGCGGGTGAAATTATTTCTCAAATTAATCCACATGCCCACATTGTTTGTGACGAGGAGAGACTTCGCCCTGAGAAGAGTGAAGTCAACAGATTGCTGGGAGATAATACGAAGATTATGCAGTTGACCGATTGGCGGATGCAGTATACATTTGAAGAAGGTATCGCGGAAACGATTGCATGGATCAGGGATAACATGAATCAATACAAGGTGGATTGCTATAATATATGAAAATTTTAAAGCAGATCAAAGGGATCTATACACAATTTTATGAGATATTTACGCAGGAACAGAGACGGGGAAGTATTGTCGTTTTTGCTCTGATGTTTATAGGTTCTTTTTTGGAAATGCTGGGTGTTTCCGTGCTGGTGCCGATGGTGGGGGTCATTCTGTCACCGGTGGAGCTGTTGCATGATCCGGATAAGCAATGGATATGGGAATGTCTGCATATTGAAAGCACAACGGAGCTGGTAATATTGATTTCGGGTGGAACCATGGCCATATATATATTCAAGAATATATATATGTCTTTTCTGTCTTATTATAAGAATCGTTTCTTCCGTAAGGTAGACCAGGAAACATCCATGCGGTTGATGAATTCATATTTGAGCAGAGACTATACATTTCATATTAATACGAACAGTACGGTGCTTCTGCGCAGTATTATTTATGATATTACGGGTATATCTTCCACGTTGACCAGTGTGTTTACGATTATTATGGAATGTATGTCCACGCTGATGATCATTATTGTGTTGTTTGTGACCGACTATATGATGGCGGTTACTCTTGGGATTTCGGCTGCATTTGCGCTGGTGATCATTATTGCGGTTTTTCATAAAAATATGCGCCGTCAGGGGCAGAATTCACTGGGATACCATCAGCGCTGCATAAAGGCGGTCAATGAAGCGTTTAACGGCATTAAGGATGTGCTGGTGACGGGAAGACAGACTTATTTCGCACAGAGCTATGAAGAGGCAGTGACGGGAAAGAACAGGGCAAATGCGATCAAAAATTTTGCCTCGGAGTGTCCTGCCTATGTGATCGAGGGGATATGCATTGTTACTTTTATCGCAATGCTGTGCATAAAATCTCTGACAGGACAGAACGGAACGGAGTTTGTTTCAAACGCGGCGGCTTTTGCGATGGCGGCATTCCGCATTCTTCCTTCGGTTGGTAAGATTACGAATAATTATAATATTATTGTCTATTATCGGGCGACCATGAACGATGTCTATAAGAACATCTGTGAGGTACAGAAAGCTTCAGAGGAAACCGGATTAAGACAACAGCCGGCATTAGCAGACAGAGAGAAGCAGGCGTATAAATTTCAACGGCAGATATGCCTGAAACAGGTAAGTTGGAAATATCCGAATACGGAAAAGTACATTATCAAAGATTTGGATATGACGATTACCAAGGGGCAGGCGGTCGGGTTTATCGGAGCCTCCGGCGCCGGCAAAACAACGCTTGCGGATATGATCCTCGGGCTTCTTCCTACTCAGACGGGCGCTATATACATGGATGATATCGACATCAGAGAAATCCCCGGGACATGGAGCCGTACCATCGGATATGTGCCGCAGAGCGTATATCTGACAGATGACACGATTCGGAATAATGTGGCGTTCGGTATAGACCAAAAAGAGATTAATGAGGAAAACGTGTGGGAGGCCTTAGAGCAGGCCCAGCTTAAGAAATTTGTGGAGGCATTGCCTGACGGACTTGATACGATCGTGGGAGAACGCGGGGTGAAATTTTCGGGTGGTCAGAGACAGCGGGTGGCGATCGCCAGAGCATTGTACTATGATCCCGATATTATAGTGCTGGATGAGGCGACCTCCGCATTGGATAATGAAACGGAATCCGCTGTGATGGAGGCGATCGAATCTCTACAGGGCCATAAGACGCTGATTATTGTGGCACATAGGCTCACCACGATCAAGAGCTGTGATGCGGTGTATGAAATTGCGAACGGCAAAGCGGTTTTGCAGAAAAACAAGGAGGCCGGACATGCTTAATTTATTGATGAGTCTGGTGGCGGAGAAAGAATTAAGCGGTCGCACCATAGAGGATATTAAAGAGAAGACGAAACCGGATGCTTTATATATGGTGGTAGGCAAATCGGAAGAACTGCCTATCTATGAAGCATATGGAGAATGTGTTCTGCGCGAGTATGCTGCACGGGGAATTTATAGTGACCGGCAGTTGGATTTAGAGAACTGCATTGCGCTGGAGGATGATGTCATACAGTACATGAACAGGTACAGTACGGAAATCATGCATCAGCAGAGACGGTTTGAGTTATATCCGGATTATCGGATTGAACCGGATTGGAACAGCCATTATACTGTTTATATGCATAATGTGTTTTTCTGGTATAATTTTCTGGTAAGGAAGCAGATTACGCATGTATTCCTGTCAGCGATACCGCATGAGGGGTATGACCTTATCATTTACCGTCTTTGCAGGTATCTTCATATACCGATTAAGCTTGTGCACAGCTGCTTTATTCCGTTTAGAAGATATCCGCTCGATGATTTTACGATAGATGAACCGAAACTGACCGCAGAGTATGACAAGTTGCTAAAGCAGTATGAACACAGCAGTTTGGAGGAGATTCCGCTGGATGGGAAAACGGCGGAAGTGTTTGCCAGGTGGGCCTCTTTACAGCCCGATCAGATGAAACCATGGTATATGCGTGTCGATCCTTTTATAAGAAGGCTGCGGCAGCGGTTCTATGAGACGAATATTATCAGAATATGGAAAGGAATCCTTGGAGAGGATTATGCCAGATACGGGAAAAGTCCGGCATTCCCGAAAGCGGCGGTTGTAAAGCTGCCGGAGCTTCTGAAGATGATACCTGTGGCTTGGAAGCGATGGCGTTTTGTCAGACCGGTCAAGAAGCTGAGTATAGAGTTCAGAGAATACTATCAGTCGCTTGCAGGGGAGCCGGTAGCGGGAGAAAAATATATTTATTTCCCGCTGCAATATCAGCCGGAAGCTACATCCAATCCGATGGGAGGCGGCATGTATGCGGATCAGGTGATTCCATTAAATATCCTCAGCAGGGCATTACCGGAGGATGTGAAGATTTACGTAAAGACACATCCGGAACAGTTATCGCTGATGCGTACAAGGGATTATTATACCGAGATTGCTGGGATTCCGAAAGTAAGATTGATGAAGATAGAGACAAGCACATATGATCTGATGAAGAATGCGGTGGCGGTTGCATCGTTGACCGGGACAGCTCTCTGGGAATGCCAGTTCTTCGGAGTGCCGGCGCTTGCGTTCGGATATTCCGTGAAAAATCCTGCGCCGCTGACCTATCATGTGCGTACCGTGGAGGAGTGTAAGAAAGCGCTGGAAGAGATAGCAGTAAAACCGCGCAGAGACGTCACAAAAGAGTTGAAACTGTATACGAAGGCGCTGCATAATATTTCATTTGAGGCGGCACGGATCGGGGAGGCAGTTCCTGAAATCATTGCGGATTTTGTCAGAGCAGATAATCAGATGTAGAGAAAGGCATGATGCGGAGATGAAGAAAATTTTGGTTGTCGGACGACCTTACAGTAACGGCGGGGACTTTTTGATCTATGATAGAATTATGCGCATATTGCATAAGGCATATCCGGAGGCGGATATTACCCTCAATCTTCAAAATGATGCACAATTTGCGGTGGATGAGTTGAATGGATATGATGCAATCGTGACCGGAGGCGGAGGTGCGCAATATGCGGAACCGTATGTGAGGACAAGCTTTTTCTTTCAGCATTTTGATGAGGTAAAAACACCGATTCATTATATGGGTACCGGGCTGTACGGCGCTGACGGTGAGGACAGTACTCTTTACGAATATCCGTATTCGGAGGAGATGATTGCATATTTTAATCAGGTAATACAACGTGGCGGGCAGCTTGCGACCAGAGACTGGATCGTAGATACAGTCTTTCGCAACAGTGGTATTAAAGGGGCGGTTATGGCGGGCTGTCCGGCATGGTATGACCTGGAGATGCTGGAAAAGCCGGAAACGGATGCGGTTTTTAAGCGTTCTTTTGCGGATCGGGAGATTAGGACGATTGCCGTTTCCAATCATGGACTCACGAAAAATGCGCAGGATCATGGGAAAAAGCTGGCACAGATCGAGGAGCTGATCATATTTCTGAAAGAAAGATTTCCCGGGGCCGGAATACTTCTTACATTTAATGATGGATATATCACCAAATATTCTAAAGACTATAATCTGACCCTGCAGAAATGGGCCCAGGAGCAAGGCGTAAGACGTGTGGATCTGTCAAGCGATGCCGCTAAATTTAAGGCGCTTGATGAGATCGATCTTCATATCGGTTTCCGTGTGCATACTCATATTTACTGTATCAGCAGAATGATTCCCAGTCTGTTGATCGAGGAAGATATCAGAGGATTCGGCATGAATGAGACTCTATGTCTGCCACACGTTACGGCCTATGCACAGCACAGTAAACCGGATGATTTTGTGAGAAACCCATATTTAATCAGGCAGCTTACTGTCCTGCTGGAACAGATGATGACACAGAACAGAATAGATTATGGCGAAGTGTTCCGGATTATCCGGGATTGTTACCGAACCGGGA
>CAMWMS010000008.1 GCA_947175435.1 uncultured Lachnospiraceae bacterium
GCACGCCATGTTATGTATCAAATTCAAGGCAAATCAGGTTATCAGCGGTGTTGTTATCAATATTCTGGCAATGGCGCTCACGGAGTTTATGACCAAACAGATCAACGCCAGCCTTTTCGGCGCTGCCTCCAATAAATTCGTGCTCGGTGTATCCGCGCGCCTTACGGTGCCGGGATTGTCACAGATTCCGGTGTTAGGTGCAGTGTTTACCAACCTGTATCCTTTTGAGATCGTCATTGCGGTGATCGCCGTGATCGCATGGTATGTTCTGTATAAAACGAGATTCGGTCTGCATCTGCGCGCCTGCGGCGACAATCCGCACGCAGTGGATGCAGCGGGTATTGAAGTAAGCCGCGTGCGTCTGATCGCCGTTATGGCTTCCGGCGCTCTGTCCGGTCTGGGCGGCATCTGCTTTGCCTACTCGATCTCGGCTAACTTCTCATCGAATATCTATTCCGGCTACGGCTATCTCGCCATCGCCGCGCTGATTTTCGGCAACTGGAAGATTATGCCCACTCTCGGCGCATGCCTGCTGTTCGGCTTCGCCCGCTCCGGCGGTTATGAGCTTGTGAAGATTCTGGAGATGCCCAGCAGCTATCAGGATCTGGTAATGGTGCTTCCGTATGTGCTGACGCTGCTCATGCTGATCTTCTTCAGTAAGAAGAATCATTCGCCGAAGGCGCTGGGTGAGATATACGACAAGGGTGCGCGGTAAAACCCGCGCACCCCGAAGGCTGACTTCTATAAATATATTTCCTCCCCAAGTTTAAAAGAATACAAAATCTTCTCCGTGTTCCGATAACCGGAAGACTGTTCCAGCGCCTCCGCATAGTAATCGAGCTGCACATGATAACGCTTCGCCAACTGCTTCGCCGTCTCCACCGCATCCGTCTTATAATCCAGCAGGACATACCTGCCGTCCTCCTCGAAGAAAACGTCGATAATGCCTTGGATAAGCACAGTCTCTTTCTGCGGGAAATCACCGTTTAAGCGATTCGCCGGAAGTCCCATAACAAAAGGCTGTTCCTTGTAGAGCCTGCCGGAGCGTGCCGCCGCGCCCATCCTTGCCGCGCTGCCGCTTGTCAAAAATGAGACGATCTTGGGCACCGATATTACCTTATAATATTCTTCCGAAAGCCTGCCGTCCCCCCGCATCTCTTCAAGCTGCGATCTTAGTAGTGCCTCCGCCGCTTTTTTATCTTTATTGACCTCATAAGTCAATTTTGTAAAATCAAACAACTCCATCACTTTATGAAAAGCGCTTCCGCGGGCAGAACCGCTGACGTGCTCGTCCTGTTTCAGAAATCCCGGCAGGTACGGCACCACCGTCTCCTCCTCATACAATTTGAAGGAAAAGTCGGTTTCCTCCTGCATTCCCGCCATTTTAAGCTCCGACACGGTTGTCTTGGTATACAGATCCCGCAGATTTTCATGGGGATACCGGTACGCGAAGCGATCCGCCATATAAGTCATAAGCGACACATCCGCGTCCCGTGAGGCATCTGATAATAACAGCCTGCGCTTCGCCTCCTCCAGGCGTACCGCCTCTTCCAGTTTCTCTTCCACCCGGTCTTCCCAGCCGCTTAGCTCCACCTGTATGCTCATGTCCCGGTCATAGAACAGGCTGTCCGAATCAGGCTCTACTCCGCATTCCCGGTACAGCTCATCCATGCACCTGTTCCCGGCAAGCGCCGCCAGCACAAGCTCCAGATAACTGCCCGTGCCAAGCAGCACACCGTAAGGCATCGTCTTCTCTTTCCTGTTCCGTATGGGAAGAAACGATAACACCGTCTTCTCCGGTGATTTCAGGGTTCCCGTCAGGATCAGCTTCTCTGCGGCTCTGGTCATCGCCACATACAGAATCCGCATTTCTTCCGCCAGATTGTCCACCCGCATCTTCTCGGCGATCACATTCTTACGCAGATCTTTTCCTCGCACGCGCTCTGCTGGATTCACATAGTCCACACCGATGCCGGCATCGATATCCAGCACGAGCCGCCCGTTTATATCTCTGGTCTGAAATCCTTTTGCCAGTCCTGCCACGAAGCAGACCGGAAATTCCAATCCTTTACTTTTATGTATGCTCATGATGCGCACCACATCCGCGTTCTCGTCCTGCAGTCCCGCTTCCCCGTAGTCTACCTCGTATTTTTCCAACTGCTCCATATAGCGCAGAAAATGATACAGACCGAAAAAGCTCGTCTTCTCATAATCCGCCGCCTTGACCATAAGCATCTCCACGTTGGCGCGGCGTTTGTTGCCCTCGGGTTTGACCGCCACGTAGTTGAGATAATCCGTCTCTCTGAGGATCGTCTGTAGCAATTCCTGCACGGAGAGATACGCGGACAGACCGCGGTAACGGCTGATACGATCCAGAAAGTTCCGGATCTTGTCAATAAACTTCTTATCCTGCGCTTCTTCCATATCAGACTGTACATACTCTTTCACAGCATCATACAGATATCGCTTCTTCGGATATGCGGCGCGGATCAGCGCAATCTCCTCCTCACTGAATCCTCCCAGATAAGAATGCATTACACCGTACAGCGGAATATCCTGCAGCGGATTATCCAGTACTCTGAGGAAATGCAGCAGCTCCTGCACCTCACTCGCCGCGAAGTACCCTGTCCGCGATGTCATGTGCACCGGAATTCCCTCGCTCTCCAGAACACGCTTAAATACCTCGTCCCAGCCCGCGGTGGTGCGCATTAAGATAACGATATCGCGATATGACAGCGCGCGCAGTGCACCGCTCCCCCGATCCGTCACCGTAAACTCTCTCATCATCGTCCTGATCTTCGCCGCGATCCCATAAGCCTCCTGTTCCTTGGCAGAAAGATCTTCCGGCTTTTCGTCCGTCCGGAAAAGCAGTAATTCCGTGAGATTCACGCCGACTTCAGGCTGTTCCGGATACACCGCTCCCATATGGAGCGCCGCCAGATCATCGTAGACGATGCCGCCCACATCTTTACCCATGATCTGTTCAAAGACTGCATTGGTGGTGTTGAGCACTTGAAACCGGCTGCGGAAGTTCTGATGCAGATCAATCCTTTCGGCTTTCATTCCAACATCACTCTGCTGTCCGTTCCCGTTCAATTCTATTTCCGCCTGTTCCTGACTGCTGCTTCCGTTCGTCTCCGTCTCCGCATGTTCCGGTCCGCCGTTCCCGTCCGGCTCCGTCTCCGCATGTTCCGGTCTACCATTCCCGTCCGGCTCCGTCTCTACCTGTTCCTGACTGACGTAAGCCTCATACTTTTCCAGGAACAGCTCCGGTCTGGCCAGCCGGAACTTATAGATACTCTGCTTCACGTCTCCTACCATGAAGCGGTTATATCTGCCCTCGTCCTCACCCGATATGCAGGACAGAATGTACTCCTGCACCAGATTGCTGTCCTGATACTCATCTATGAGTATTTCATGAAAATAGCTGCGGTATTCCAACGCCGTCTCCGTCGGAAGGCAGACTCCCTCCTCATCCGTCTGCACGAGAATCTGAAGCGCAAAATGCTCGATATCATTGAAATCCAACAGATTTTTGTCCCGTTTCTTCCGGTCAAAAGCCTCCTTGAAAGCAAGCGTCAGATCCGCCAGCGCCTCCACGGCCGTCCCGCAGGCTTCCATCTGCCGGAAGATTTGATCTTTATCTTTAAAAAAATATTTCTTCTGTAAGTCGCCGAGCCGTTCCTTAACCTGTGTCCGCAGATTCTTCGCCAGCTCCCGCTTGACTGGTGAAACCGTGTCGTCCTTCTTGGAAGGAAGCCTGTCAAAACGAAGCCCGTTAAAAGCCGCATAGAGAGCCTCATAGGTGCTCTGTCTCTCCCGTCTGTCATACTCTTCCGCCAAGCTGCTTTCTCCGTCACTTGTTCCGTCACACAAGCGTAGCAGCCTTTCCGTCATCTCCCGTTCCCGCTCCAGCAGTTCCCCGTACATATACGGTCCATCCGGCTCCTCACACAGACGGACTGCCTCTGTCAATTCCGTCACACAACCCGCAAGGAGAAATCTCGTCTGCCGCAGCAGCTCCGCCACCCAAGGGATATCTTCGAATGCCGCTTTCCTGCCGTTCTCTGCTTCCTCCGCCGAATCCGCTTCAGCCGTTTCCTCACCACGCTCTGCCGCCGTCTGCTGCCCCGGCACAATCCGATAATCCTGCTTCCGCTCTTCCAGCCACACTTCCGGAAACGGCGTGCTCATGGCAAAATCATAGAGCTTGATAACGATCTCTTCCACCGCCGTATCCCTGCTGCCCACGCTGAAATACTCTATGCAATTGATAAACTCCGGCCTTTCCTGCTTATAGCAGTCCTCCAGCACCTCCGCCAGCACTTCCTGCCGCAGCAGCTTGACCTCTCCCTCCTCTGCTATCCGGAAGGCAGGGTCCAGTCCTATGGTATGGAACTGATTGCGCAGGACAAAAAGACAGAAACTGTCAATCGTCGTGATCCGTGCATTGTGCAACAGGGCAGCCTGCCTCTGTAAATGCTCATTCTCCGGATCGGCAGCCAAACGATCGTTTAACGCTCTGCTGATGCGCTCCCGCATCTCCGCCGCCGCCGCATTTGTGAAGGTCACCACCAGAAGCCTGTCGATATCTACCGGATGCGCACTGTCGCTCACCATCTTAACGATCCGCTCCACCAACACAGCAGTCTTCCCCGACCCGGCCGCCGCGGACACCAGCACATTGCGTCCCCGTACGTCAATCACTCTCTGTTGTTTTTCGGTAAATAAAATCCCCATATTACTCTCCCATTCTTGCTCAACCTGCAAGTTTGGGCGCAAGCACAAACTTGCGTGTGAAAAATTTATTTTTCACACTACTCTTGCTCCTGTGCCCTGGCTACCGATTGTTTATCGTTTAACTCTTCCCGCATCCCCTGCAGTGCCTCATCCGCACTCATTTTAGGCAATTTCCGCATCTGATAGCCCTCGATCCGGCTGTCGTAGCCGCACACACTACTGTACGCACAGTACGTACATGCCTGACTACCATTCTGCTCATAAGGATTGACCGATATATTGCCGGACAAAATCCCGCTTCCGAGCTGTCGAATTTTTTGGTTTACATAATTTGAAACCATATGCATATCCTCTTCGCTTATGACGCTGGAATACGCCGAGAAGGAACCATCTTTTTTCCGCTCTAGCGGCAAAATCATGGACTTATCCGTAAATTCTCCGTCTAACAGTCTCACAGCCTCGTCGCTTTCATTGACCATTCCGGTCATCTTGAGTTCCTGTAACAGTTTACTATTGATCTGCTCCGGCGTCATACTCCCGTCGTCCTCTACCATCGGATCGTCGATATGATAGTACAGCATTGCCGCCGGTACGATCTTTTTATCCGGATGCTTCTTCTGTTCCATCTCCACCGCCGCATTCATATAGACCACAAGCTGCAGCTGCAGCCCGTAGTAGAGCGCCGCCAGATCGAACCGGCGGGTGCCGGATTTATAATCTATGACTTTCACATAGACTGAATCCTGCGTCTCGCATGTATCCACCCTGTCAATACGCCCCCGCAGGCGCATTTTTTCCTGCTCATTCAGCGCAATATTGAGCGCGTCCAAGTCCTCGATCATGGAGAACGACATCTCGAACCGCTCCGGCACGAAGGAACCTTTCTTAAGCTGTGCCTGCAGAGTCAGCACCGTGCGCCTTAAGATCCTAGTCATGCGCTTTAGTAAGTGCTGATTGCGGGCACTGCTGTATAGAATCGTCTCCCCATAATTCACCGCATAAGCCTCTATGGCCTCCGCCACGATCCGCTGCGCCGCGTCCTCCGGAAAATCAAACCACGTATAGCCGTACTCCGCCAATTTATCCGCAAAAAGCTCCAATACGCCGTGGAACACATTTCCCATATCTACATCCTCGAAACTGTAGTCGGCCCGTTCGCGAAGCGCCAGCCCATATTGCAGGAAATGTCCGTAAGCACAGGCGGCATACTTCTCCAAACGACTGACACTGTTCTGCAAAAGCGTTCCATAGAGCGTCTGCGTCACCAGCTTGGACAGCGGTGTGTCCTGATAACGGTAGAAAGCCGTCTCGACCAGCCGGTCTACCGTATCCTGATACTGCTTTCCTGCGTGGTAACTGTGATAAAAGGTATACATCCGACGCTTCTCTTCTCCGTCCAACCTGCCGCCTGCATACTCCCGCAGCATGTCCGCCATGAGACCGATCCCGTCCGCACCGCACACGAGCTGCTTCTCCACCGGATCATTCTCCGGCATTTTCACCATAAGAGCCGGGTAAAGTTTTCTTACCAGATCAATGAGATAAGCCGGGCGGAGACTCTTGCCGTCACTGCCCATCTTGGCATAGGATAAATACAACTGCTCCGAAGGCTTCGTCATATTCAGATAGAGATACAGCCGCTGTATATACATCTGCTGTCTGGGCGAAGGTGCCAGTTCCAGTTCCGATTCCCTTAAGAATTCCCGGTCTATATCCGAAATGATCCCGCCGTTTCCCGCACTCTTGGGTATATTGCCGTCGTTTACGCCGAGGAAAAAGAGCACCTTAACCTGTTTCAACCGGGTTCTCTCGATATCGCCCACAAGCACCCTGTCCACATTCTGGGGGATCGTTCCCACACTGATCTCCGTAAGCCCGGAGTCAAGAATATCGGCAAATTCCCTGCGATCCATCTTTTCCTCCGTGAGCAGCCCGTAGATCTGATCTAACAGATCGATCACCAGCGCATAGATCTGCCCGTATTCTTTCGCCCGCGCCAAGTCACCCTGCTCCTTAAATCTGCGCTCATAGTTTGCCAGCTTCTGTTGCAACTCATTTCGTGCCAGAAAATCATAAAGAGCGCGCACCATCTCTCCCGCCGTCCCGGCCGGTTCCAATAGCGGTGCAAGCTGTTTCGTCAGATTCTCCCTCATGACATTATACTTTTCCAACTGCCGCAGGGCTTCCTCCTCGCCCTCCTTACTTTCTTCTTTATAGATAAAAGGGGCGCTCCATTTCTTACGGCCACGGATACCGAATCTGCGGACATAATTCTCCAACCGATCCGTCTCCTCTGTGTCGAATCCCGTAAGCCCCGTGCGCAGATAGTGAAAGACCGATTCGGGACTGAAATCCTGCAGCACGATCTGCAGGGCGCTTCTGATATATTCCGTAAAAGGATTGCGCAGAATCCCTCTTGTGTGATCTAAGTAGATCGGAATGCCGAACTTGGCAAACTCTTCCTCCACAAGGCTGCCGTATACTTCCATATCGCCTGTGACTACGGCAATATCGCGGTACTGCAGGCCTCCAACATTATGTAAACCATCCCCCGTCTGTTCACTGCTGCTCATCGAATCCACATTGCCGCAAGTCCTCATAAGCAGCTTACGAATCGCAATACAAGTCTGCCTGACTTCTTCTTTCGGGGTAGATGCCTCGAATACATGAATGCTCTCTACCGCCTCTTCATATGCTTCGGCAGGATAACGGAACAGATTCCTCTCCAGATGAGACAGCTCGCCATTTCGCGCAAACCGCGGCAGTCTGCCCTCTACCCTGTCTGTGCACCACACCGGCCGCTCCTCCTGTACATCCACCTGCTTTGCCAGTCTGCGCAGATCGGCCACCGTTTTTCTGCTCAAATGAAATAGCTTATGCTCTCCGTCGGGCTGATAAGGATTCTCCCTGTCGTCAATGGTTACTGTAATAATGACTTGTTTAGTCAACCGTATCAATTCCTGAATGACACGATTCTGAATAGGTGTAAATCCCGTAAATCCGTCAAAGGCGATCACACTGTTTCTGATGATCGCGGACTTAGGCAGCGCTTCCCTAAGTCTGTCTAACGTCTCCTCCGTGGTGATGAACTTCTCATGGATATAGTCCAGAAAAGCCTGATACAGCACATTCAGATCCTGCAGCTTATAGTACAGCGCTCCTCGGGATTTCGCATAATCGGCCAGTTTCTCCATCTCCTGCGTACCGATTCCGTACTGCATAAATTCCGAAATAGCCGACTTTACCTCATGAATGTAACCGATCTTATGAAGATGCGAACCCATGACTTTTAACTGCCCCTGACACTGTTTCGCCACCTTGCGCAGCACCAGACTCTTCCCTGTATCGTCCAGCACCGGCACATCCTCATAACCCACCTCATCCAAGATGCGGTGGGTTAGCCTGCCGAAGCTCAATACGTCTATATTCATAATAATATGTCTGGGATGTTCCACCACCAGATCCATCTGGGTCTGCATGGTGAACTGATCGGGCACGATCAGCAGATAATCCGTCTGCGGACTGCGCTGCGCTGCCTCTATGATGTCATCGTGAAGTTTCCTGCTTTTGCCGGAGCCTGACGCTCCAAAATAAAATTGAAGTGACACTTGTACGATCCTCTGTTCTTGCGGCAGCAGCAATACATCTTCCGAATATACCGCCGCCATCCATATGTCCATACACATGATACCACAGGAGAGGAGAATTATCTATCTTTAAAAGTCCATCCGCTCTACAATATCCGCCCACGCTTCCTCATCGATCTCCTCATCGCGGAAAAGCTTCTTCTTATCCTCATCCGTGATCTTGCGGATCACTTTGCACGGATTACCCGCCGCTATGCACCAGTCAGGAATATCCTTAGTCACCACGCTGCCTGCGCCGATCACCACGTTATCTCCGATGTGCACGCCGGGACAGACTACCGTATTGCCGCCCAACCATACATTGTCGCCGATGGTCACCTCTTTGCCGTACTCATAGGCGGAATTACGGCTCACCGGATGAACCGGATGCCCCGCCGTATAAATCGCCACATTAGGTGCCATCTGGCAGTTGTCACCGATCCTGATCTTCGCCACATCCAGCAGAGTGCAGTTATAGTTTGCAAAAAAGTTCTTTCCCACCTCGATATGCTTTCCATAATCACAATAAAACGGCGGATTCACGAAAGCATCCTCGGATTTTCCGAAAAGCTCCTTCACGGTCTCCCGTATCCCCGCAAAATCAGAACGATCCATGAAATTTAATTTCTGCAAAATTTTCCTGCATACCAACTGCTCTTCAAAAATACTGTCATCTGAAATATACGCCATTTCCGCGTCTCTACGCTGTAAGTTTGTCATCTTTGGTTTCATTCCGCTCCCTCCGTTTTTATAATCATATCACTGCAATACACTCAAATCAATGGCGCAAAACAAAAGATTGATAAATTCATTTAAAGCGAATATAATATATTCAAACAGTTTAAATTATATTTAATTCTATTTTTAATTTATCTGTTTAAATTAATTATATTTAATTCCATTATATATATTATATTTTAAACTTATTTAAATCTGTTTCTAAAAAATAAGGAGGCTCCAAGCATGGTAAAAAGAGAACTGTATCTGGAAAGAATACGTCCGTTTTATGATTCAGAGATGATCAAAGTAATTACCGGTATCAGACGCTGTGGTAAATCCACCCTCATGCAACAGATCATGGATGAAATTCACCAGCATGACATTGCCGATGACCACATAATATATATCAATTTTGAAAATTATAAATACAAAAAGATAGGCAATCCCGACGCGCTGTATGAATATGTGGAAAACGCAATTAAAGACACGGCAAAATACTACCTTTTTATTGACGAGATACAAAATGTTCCGGATTTTGAGCTTGTCGTCAACTCTTTTCGTGCTACTCACAATATAAGCATCTTTATTACCGGTTCAAATTCCAAACTTTTATCCGGTGAACTGGCAACTCATTTAAGCGGCCGAACCTTATCGTTTCGCATCATGCCCTTTTGTTTCAAAGAATATGTTGCATTCTGCGAAGAAACTAATATTCAAAAATCCATAGAGGAACTGTTAGATGACTACATGCTGTGGGGCGGGTTCCCGCTCGTATGCAAAGAATCCGAATACAGCAGCAAGGAGGTTATACTGTCCAATATCTATGACTCCGTGGTTTTAAAAGATGTCGTGATGCGGAACAAGATCGCCTCTGTCACTGCCCTTGAAAAAATATTGGAATACGTTATCGCCAATTCTTCCCTGACAGTATCCGGCAATACAATTGCTGCCGCGCTGAAAGCCGATGATATGAATATATCCGTTCCCACGGTTTACGATTATTTAAAGTATATATCTGATGCATGTATCTGTGATAAGGTGCCCAGATATGATATTCGCGGAAAAAAAGTTTTGGCGTACGAAGAAAAAACATATGTGTGTGATCTCGGATTTTTCCATTTGAAAAAGAACAGGGTCAAAGAAGAATACAGCCACATCATAGAAACCATCTGTTATAATGAATTGATTGCCAGAGGATATCAGGTATACATCGGTAAAACCCATAAAAGTGAAGTCGATTTCATCGCACAAAAGGGCAGTGAAAAATTCTATTTACAGGCTGCCTATCTTTTGGATAATGAAAATACCGTGGAAAGGGAATTCGGTGCCTATCGGACAATTGAAGATAACTATCCGAAATACGTTATCTCCACAGACAGAATTCCTATGTCCAGAGACGGCATCATTCATATGAATCTGAGTGAGTGGCTGTTAAACTAGGGATACGCTAATAGGACATATGACAAAACAGAGGCTATGTTCCCATAGCCTCTAAATACAGTGCCGCAATTATATCAGTTGTTATTTAAACGGAATCACACCGCCATCGTAAGTATCATTGATATAGTTTGTGATTGCATCGGATTTCAGTGCGTCCACCAAAGCCGTGATTGCCTCGTTGTTTTCATTGCCTTCTTTTACCGCAATCACATTCACATAGGTCTGCGCCGCCTCGGAATCTGAACTCTCATAAGCCACAGAATCTTTGCTTACGGAGAAACCTGCTTCCATCGCATAGTTACCGTTCAGTACTACGAACGCCACCTCGTCCTTTACTCTCGGAACCTGCGCCGCTTCTAACTCCTGAATCTCGACCTCATTCGGATTATCCACGATATCTCTAACGGTTGCCTCTAAGCCTACGCCGTCTTTCAATGTCAGAATACCGTTATCCTGTAATAACAGGAGCGCTCTCGCCTCATTCGTCGTATCATTAGGCACTGCGATCACATCACCTTTTTCCAGCGTTGTCAGATCGCTCTTCGTGCCGGGATAGATCCCGAAAGGCTCGTAGTGAATACCGCCCGCATTTACAAGATGAGTACCCTGCTCCACATTAAAAGAATCCAGATAAGGGATATGCTGGAAATAGTTTGCGTCGAAATCGCCGCTCTCTACTACCATATTAGGCTGTACATAATCGTTAAATACCGTTACTTCCAGTTCCCAGCCCTGCTCAGCAAGGATCGGCTTCGCCTGCTCTAAGATCTCTGCGTGGGGCGTTGCGGATGCCGCAACCGTAATCTTTCCCTTGGACTCAGTCGGCGCTGCCTCAGCCGCTCCGTCATCTGCTGCCGTATCATCGGCTGCTGCCGGAGTCTCTGCCGGTGTCTCTACATCTGCTGCGCTGTCTGCTACCGGTGCCTCGGTCGTTGCTGCAGAATCACCGCATGCCGTCAATGCACCGAGCGCTACTGCCGCTGTCAAAATTCCTGTGATAAATTTCTTCTTCATAATACTTCTCCTCCTTTATCTATATAAAAAGCTCCGCCGAATGCATTGCTTCTTATATTTTATATCTTATCTATCGTTTCCGCCGATCCAGCTTCACCGACATACTCATTCCCACTGTCTGGAATATCTGCACCAGCACTACCAGCAGAACCACCGCCACGAGCATAATTTCCGACTCATATCGATAATAGCCGTAACGCATGGCGATATCTCCCAGACCGCCGCCACCCACGATACCCGCCATTGCGGAATATCCTAAAATCGTGCCGAGAGCAATGGTAACGCCCACCAGGATAGACGTCCTCGCTTCCACCAGCAGTACTCTGATAATGATCGTCATCGTACTCGCTCCCATACTCTGCGCCGCCTCGATTACGCCTCTGTCCACCTCGTTGATTGAGGACTCGATCATACGTCCGATAAAAGGAGCTGCCGCAAAAGTGAGCGGAACTACCGTAGCCGCCGTTCCATAGCTTCTGCCAACGATCATCTTCGTAAGCGGCATGATCAGAATCAGCAGAATTAGAAAAGGAATACTTCTGACGATGTTGGCGATCACATCCAATACCTTGTAGACCACCGCGTTTGGCTTGATACCATTCTTATCAGTCACCGCCAGCGCGATGCCCATGGGAAGTCCCAGTAGATAGCCAAATAAAGTTGACAACAATGTCATAAAAAGTGTTTCTTTTACACCGTCCCACATCATGAGCGTCATTTCACTAGTCCACATAGCCATCCACCTCCTCTACATCCAGACCTCTCTCAATCAGATACGCCTTCATATCCGCCTGCACCTGCACATCGTCCGGCAGACTTAGAATCATCTCTCCTCTGGCGATCCCCTCCACGTTCTTCGTGTCGGCCCGCAGGATATTGATCGGTTGTCCGAACCGCAGTACCATATTGGCTATGACCGGCTCGAAGGAAGAATTTACGGAAAAAACAATGCGGATACAGCATTTGCCCTTCATCAGATCTCTCTGATGGCTTTCCAGTGTGCGCCGCTCCTCCCCTCTACCCTTGACGATCAGCTCCTTGGCTTCTTTCGTCTTCGGATGGGTAAAGATATCGGACACTCTGCCCTGCTCCACCAAATGTCCTCCGCCTATGATGGCTACGTGGGAACAGATTTCTCTGACCACCGACATCTCATGGGTAATGATTACGATCGTAATGCCGTAATCCTTATTGATCTGTTTTAGAAGCTGTAAGATCGACTGCGTCGTCTGCGGGTCCAGCGCGCTGGTGGCTTCGTCACACAGCAGTATCTTCGGATTCGCCGCAAGCGCTCTGGCAATGGCCACACGCTGCTTCTGTCCGCCGGAGAGCTGGGACGGATACGCCTTCGCCTTCTCCGTCATACCTACGATCTCTAACAATTCCTCCGCCCGTTTTCTGGCCTCCTTCTTACTCATGGTGCCTTTCTTGCCGCCGTCTTTCTTACTGACTCCGGCATACAGCAAAGGAAAACATATGTTATCTATAACATTTTTCTGCATAAGCAGATTGAAATGCTGGAAGATCATCGCGATCTCGGCACGTTTGGCACGGAGTTCTTTTTGTGATAAGGTGCTTAAGTCCTTGCCTTCAATCTCCACCGTACCCGACGTAGGACGTTCCAGAAAATTAAGACACCGCACCAGTGTACTCTTGCCCGCCCCCGACATACAGATAATGCCGTAGATCTCCCCTGCCTGAATCGACAGGTTAATATCCTGCAGGGCCTCCACATCGGCGTCCTTCGTCACGAACGTCTTACTTAAATTACGAACTTCTATCATTCCCGCCATCTGATCGTTCCTCATTTCCGCATTTCCATATATGTTAGATTACTGTTCACAAGCTGTCTACACCGGCCGCACAGATGAAAGTTAATATCTTCGTCGCCGCGCTCCCGCTCCGTAAAAAGCGTAGCAGATGCTAAACTCGTGAAATACCTCGTTAAGCACTGACGCTTTTTAAGGGGCTCCTTAAGATATTAACTTCCATCTGCGCTAGATACTGGCCTCGTTTGAACAGTACCGATAAATTCATTCGTCACAACATAATCCGAACATGACTACTTTAGTATGAATAGCGGCATTTGTCAAGTTGTGTGACTGGCTGACCGTCACCTTCACTCAGCCGAGAATAACGCTGTAGACAGGTATCTGTCTCCGGAATCCGGAAGAAGCGCCACGATGGTCTTGCCTTTGTTCTCGGGACGGCGCGCCAGTTCGGTTGCCGCATGGAGCGCCGCACCGGATGAAATGCCCACCAATACGCCTTCTTCTACCGCGATTGCCCTGCCCGCTGCAAAGGCATCCTCATTAGAAACTTTGATGATCTCGTCATATACATTCGTGTTCAGCACCTCCGGTACGAATCCTGCGCCGATTCCCTGAATCTTGTGAGCTCCCGGCGCTCCGCCCGACAATACGGGACTGGTCTCCGGCTCCACTGCCACAACTTTTACCGCGGGATTCTGCTCTTTCAGATACTCGCCCACGCCTGTGATCGTGCCGCCCGTGCCGACACCTGCCACGAAGATATCCACCTGTCCGTCCGTGTCCTCCCAGATCTCCGGTCCCGTAGTTGCCTTATGTACCGCAGGATTCGCAGGATTCACGAACTGTCCTAAGATAATGGAACCCGGTGTGGAAGCCTGCAGTTCTTCCGCCTTGGCAATGGCACCTTTCATACCCTTAGCGCCCTCTGTCAGCACCAGTTCCGCTCCATATGCCTGTAACAGCTTCCTGCGCTCCACGCTCATGGTCTCGGGAAGGGTCAGGATAGCCTTATAGCCCTTCGCTGCCGCTACCGCCGCCAGACCGATTCCCGTGTTGCCGGAAGTAGGCTCTATAATGGTCGCACCCGGCTGCAGCTTGCCTGACTTCTCCGCCTCCTCGATCATGTTTAATGCGATACGGTCCTTCACGGAACCTGCCGGATTCAAATATTCCAGCTTCACCAGAAGCGTAACATCTGTAATTTCATGATTCTTTTCATAATTTGTAACCTCCAATAAAGGAGTCTTACCGATCAGTTCTGTTGCACTTTTTTTAATATTTGCCATAATATCCTCCGTTCCAAAACAATTCATACTTGTTTACTAGGTTTTGTATGAATTGATAATACACCCGTCTTCTAAACCTGTCAACTGTTATTTTTAAAATTTTTATAATAAAAATCGGAAATACATTTAAGTATCTCCGACTTGCTCCTGTCCTCTCAGCGTCTTAATTTCTTCCGACAATTAATAATATCATACCCCATCATACTCCCCGCCGTATAGAACAACCCCATCCCGTATATCATATACCGGGGCTGTGCAAATATCACCAATCCCACCACCAGCGCATTGACCATAATACCGGTTGTCACAATAAACATAAAACACAAACTGCAGTCAATCTGCCCGATCAACTCCCGATCCCTTTGAGCCGCCTCCGTCTGCGCATTTGCCTCGATCCGCCGCTCCAGCTCTTTCTTCTTCCTGATCAGATACACCGCCGCCGCGACCGCTGCAAGATACGCTGCCACCGCATATATACTGAGCAGCCGGTTCGCCTGCGCAATAGAATTCACCAAACCTTTAAACATATTATAGATATACACCTGCAGCATCGGCATAGTGCTCTGCCTCATAAGCGTACGGCTCATTTCCCCGCAGATCTCATCATATTTCATTGCCATCTCCGGCTCGGAACAACGGAAATGCTCCGCCAGGTATCCTTCCACTACCGGATTAATGATGCCGTATCCGATCGCATCATAACTGTCCGCATAATGAGAGGACACAGACAGCCATCCCGATTCTGCATAATCATATAACAGCTGCTGCTCGTCCGCCCGACTCATAATCTTCAAATACAACTCCTTCACAGTCTCATCCTCAAACAGTTCTTGATCTTCCTCTACATCGGATGAGTACAGCAGGGTACACAGAAGTCCCATGGAATTGCCGCTGTGTTCCATCCACACGCCCCTGACGGCATACTGATAAGTCCGGTCAAACAGCTTTCCCGCCAGAAATACCCCTGCTATCATTACAGCCAGGCACAAGAAACGTCGCACACTCTTTTCCCGAACCAGCATATACCACGCAAAAACGATTCCCATGACAAGCAGCGTGATCATCATTTGTTTGCGCAGACTGATCAGCAGAAAAGAAAAACTAAGCGTCAGGCACAGATATGTGCTTTGCCATGTCCGGATATAGAGAAACAGGCAGATGACAAAAAGCACAAACAGCGGCATTCCCAGCCCTTCCGTCAGTATACTGTCCGTATAGGCAGATCCCCTGTTCGCCGCAAACCGGCACAGAAATGTTACCGCAAACTGAAAAAGGACGGTCATAAGCTGTAAAATCCGGCTTCCCCTCTTCACGCGCCTGACCACATACCCGGCAATCCAGGTGACAACTCCTGCCAGCAGACTCTGGATCAGGACCGCGATCAACAGTGCATCCGTCCGCAGCACTTTTGCAATCACCCTGCACAGCGCCAAAAATGACGGGTAGAGCGGTTCTCTCGTGATATGCATGGAGACATAACCGCCGGAATCCACGCACCACACCGGTCCGTCCGTCAGCGGAAATAACAGATAAAAACCGATGCATACACACAATATCACATATTCCCATGGTTCTGTTTTCTCATGCCCGCCTCTGCCACCTTGCATCTTCTGTCTGTACGATACTCATGCGTTATCCTTTGTTCTCCTGCCTCGGGTATCGTCCTCTCCTCCTATATTTGTCTATATAAGTGTTTTTAACTTATGTAGATAATTCTATCACAGGGTATAAAATATTACAATTAGGATATGTAAATACTTATATAGACAAGAAAGGAGAGGTTACTTTTCCCACCGACCGATCTCATTTCCTACACAAATACTCCGTGAAAAGTGACAAGCTACCCCATGCAACAGGAAATCGACTATGGCAAACTAGGAATGAAAATCAAGGATATGCGCACCGGAAGAGGTCTAACCCAGGATATTCTCGCTGAAATGGTGAGTTGCAACACTTCCCACATTTCCAATATAGAAAACAACCATACCAAGGTTTCCCTCAATGTACTGCTGGCGATCGCTAATGCCCTCAATACTTCCATCGACTACCTTCTGTCCGATCAGTATGAAAATTCTTCCCTCGCGCTGGATAATGAGATCCTGCGGACAGTAAAGAATTGTGACAACGACAAAAAGGAAAAAATCCTGAAAATTATTGAAATACTTTAAGCCCTATCATTCCCCGTATGACGGCATCCTATGCGCCGGGAACTCTCAGGAATCACTCTGTACATTTCTGACATATCCACTATAATAAATTAAAAGAATCATTACGATCATTTTTACCTCTTGAAAGGAACACCAATATGGACCAGCAGCCTTCCATCCTAAAAGAAGTCCGCCCGCATGGCACGAAATCCTTTCCCTGCGCGATCTATCGCACCCATTCCGTGGGAAAAGGAACGCTTGTGAAGCACCACTGGCATGATGAAGCGGAGATCCTGTACTTTTCCGGCGGAAAATTCCGGCTGGAAATCAATATGGAATCCTTTCCGGTTTGTTCCGAGTGCATCTACTTTATCAATCCCGGCGAACTGCACAATATCATCACGGAATCCTCCGACCACCATTGGGAAGATGCCGTTGTCTTTGCTCCCGGCATCCTGAGCTTTGATTCCTACGATGAAGCACAGATTCACCTAATCAAGCCTATCCGGAGCGGCCGGCTGCTTTTTCCGCGTTGTATTATGCCCGAACATCCCGCTTTTGTCCCGATCCGGAATGCCTTCATGCAGATCATGCACTCTTTCGAACAAAGCGCCGCAGATGATTCTCCTATTGAGGCTTCCCTGACGGACAGCAGTCTGGTTACTGATGACTTAACCAGTCAATTATATATTAAATCTTCCCTGCTCTATATCCTTGCCACCCTCTCCGATCACAGGCTCTTTACGCCCACGGAGAAAAATCTGGACAAGCGTATCGAAAGTGTCAAAACGGTTCTCACCTATATTAAGGACAACTATCAGGACAAAATATACATTGCCGATCTGGCAAAACAGGTAAACCTGAACGAACAGTATTTCTGCCGGCTTTTCAAAAAGGCCATCGGACGCTCTCCCATGGAATATATCAATGAGTACCGCATTATGCAGACCAGACGGCTTCTGGAAGAAAGCGATCTTTCCGTCACGGAAATCTGTCTGGAGTGCGGCTATAATAACCTCGGAAATTTTCTGCGGGAATTTCGCAAATATACAGGAACCACCCCTGCGCAGTATCGAAAGGCTCATGCCGAAAAGTCATAATTTCGTAGTTTTTAATCAAATAATTGCAAGACATCTCCCGTGCATGTCACTAAAATGTATTTAAGACAACACAAAATTTTCCACTCGGGAAATACCACGGGAGGCAGCGTTATGATAAAAAAATGGTGGCATGACAAGGTAGCATATCAAATATATCCCAAGAGTTTCTATGATTCCAACGGTGACGGGATCGGCGACATTCCCGGCATTATCAGCAAGCTGAATTATCTGCAGGATCTGGGCGTGGACATTGTCTGGCTCTCTCCCTGTTATCAGTCTCCCCTTGCAGATCAGGGGTACGATATCTCCGATTATTACAACATCGATCCCCGTTTCGGCACCATGGAGGATATGGAACGTCTGATCGCCGAGGCGAAAAAGCGCAATATGTACATTCTTATGGATCTGGTGGTAAACCACTGTTCCGACGAACACGAATGGTTTCGGAAAGCCTGCGAGAATCCCGACGGAAAATACGGCAATTTCTTTTATCTTCGAGACAAGAAGGACGGGGAACTGCCCACCAACTGGCGTTCCTACTTCGGCGGTCCGGTGTGGGAAGACCTGCCCGGCACCGACAAGCAGTATTTGCATGTATTTCACAAAAAGCAGCCGGACTTAAACTGGGAAAATCCCGAACTTCGGGAAGAAGTCTACAAGAACATCAACTGGTGGCTGGATAAAGGCCTGGGCGGTTTCCGCATAGATGCCATCATTAATATTAAGAAAGCGCTGCCCTTCCGTAATTATGCTCCGGACAGAGACGACGGTCTTTGCAGCATTCACGCCATGTTACAGGAAGCCAAAGGCATCGGGGAATTCCTGGGCGAAATGCGTGACCGTACCTTCAAGAAATACGATGCCTTCGCCGTGGGCGAGGTATTCAATGAAAAGCCGGAAGAAATTCCGGATTTCATTGGAGATGACGGTTACTTCTCCAGTATGTTCGACTTTAATGAGACTATTTTCGGCAAGAGCGGAAAAGGCTGGTATGACGCACGACCGGTCACCCCGGATGATTATAAGAAATGCTGTTTTGAGTCACAGGCCAAAGTGGGAGAGTTCGGATTTCTGTCCAATATCATCGAAAACCATGACGAGCCGCGCGGTGTCAGCCATTATATCCCTGAAGGTGACTGCTGTGAGGAAAGCAAGAAAATGCTGGCGGCGTTAAATTTTATGCTGCGCGGACTTCCTTTTATTTACCAGGGGCAGGAACTCGGCATGGAAAATGTGCCTTTTACGTCCATTGAGGAAGTGGACGATATTTCCAGCCATGATGAATACAAAGTTGCACTGGAAGCGGGACTGTCACCGGAAGAAGCGTTAAAAGCAGTGTCGAAGTTCAGCAGAGACAATGCCCGTACACCTATGCAGTGGTCCGATGAGGCCAATGCAGGATTTACTACGGGTACGCCATGGCTGAAGGTGAATCCGAATTATACTTCTATTAATGCTGCGGAGCAGATGAAGAACCCGGAGTCCGTGTGGAATTTTTATAAAAAGCTGATTGCCCTGCGTAAAGATCCTGCTTACAAAGAGACTATCGTGTATGGTGCTTTGGAGCCGGTGTGGGAAGAGCGGCATAATCTGATGGCGTATTACCGGAAAGGTGAAAAGACGCTGTTGGTAGTCGGGAATTACCAGCGGGAGACGCAGGAGATTGTGCTGCCGGGCGGGCATCGGAAGGTGCTGTTGAATAATTATGGGGATGTTGCGGAAGATAACGGGAAGATTCGGTTGTATGGGTATCAGGTGCTGATATTTGAGATGTGATAAGATATATCGAGAGTGGACGGCAGATTGCCGGCACATTATTATATAGAAAGGAACGGTGAAATTATGAACAAAACTTGGTGGAAGGAAGCAGTTGTTTATCAGATTTATCCGCGTAGTTTTATGGACAGTAACGGGGATGGGATCGGAGATCTGCAGGGGATCATCAGCAGGTTGGATTATTTGAAGTATCTGGGGATCGATGTGATCTGGATGTCGCCGGTGTACAAGTCTCCCAACGACGACAACGGGTACGATATCAGCGATTATCGTGCGATCATGGATGAGTTCGGCACAATGGAGGACTTCGATGAATTATTGGCTAAGGCTCATGAGCGGGGAATCAGGATAGTTATGGATCTGGTGGTGAACCACACTTCCGATGAGCACAAATGGTTTATGGAGAGCAGAAAGTCTAAGGACAATGAATACCGCGACTACTATATCTGGCGTGATGGTAAGGATGCACAGACTCCGCCCAACAACTGGGGTTCCTGCTTCGGCGGCCCGGCATGGCAGTATGACGAGGTGACCGACATGTATTATCTGCACCTTTTTTCTAAGAAGCAGCCGGACTTAAACTGGGATAATCCGAAGGTACGGCAGGAAGTGTTTGACATGATGACTTGGTGGTGTGATAAGGGTATCGACGGTTTCCGTATGGACGTGATCAGCATGATCTCTAAGACAAAGGAAATGCCGGACGGCGAAGGAAGCGGCTTATATGGGGATTTCGGTCCTTTTTGCGTGCACGGCCCCAACGTGCACAAATATCTTCAGGAGATGAATGAGAAGGTGCTGTCCAAATACGATATTATGACCGTAGGCGAGACGGCCGGCGTGACCACGGAACTGGCAAAGCAATACGCCGGGGAAAATACCCATGAGCTTGACATGGTATTCCAGTTTGAGCATGTGGAAGGTGACGGCAAATACGGAAAGTGGACGGACGAAAAGCTGCCCCTCACCACTTTAAAGAAAACACTGTCCCGCTGGCAGATTGACTTATATGGTCAGGCATGGAACAGCCTGTTCTGGGACAATCACGACCAGCCCCGCGCAGTGTCACGCTTCGGCGATGACCGTCCGCAGTACCGTGAAGTTTCCGCAAAAATGCTGGCTACATGCCTTCATATGCTGCAGGGCACTCCCTATATCTATCAGGGCGAAGAGCTGGGCATGACGAATTATCCTTTTACAAGCCCTGATGATTTCCGTGATATCGAGAGTATCAATGCATACAAAGAATGGTGCGCGGACGGCTCACTGTCCCATGAAGTATTCTGGCCCTGCATCACCTGTAAGAGCCGGGACAACGCCAGAACTCCGGTGCAGTGGGATGATTCTGCTCAAGCCGGATTCACTACGGGAACACCTTGGATTGCCGTCAATCCCAATTATAAAGAGATCAACGCTAAGGCACAGACGGCAGATCCCGATTCCGTATTCCATTATTATAAGAAGCTGATCGCACTGCGAAGAGAAAATCCCGTCATGGTATATGGAAAGTACGAACTGCTTCTGCCGGACAGCGAGGAAGTATTCGTATACACCAGGACGTTGGAGCAGGAGAAATTGCTTGTGGTGTGCAGCTTCTGCGACCATGAGACAGCTTTTACCATTCCTGATGAGTTTGTGGGAATGCCCTGCTTAATCTCCAATATGGAAAATATGTATGACAGCGCTAAGATGACGCTGAAGCCTTATGAAGCTTTTGTACTGAAGAAATGAGCATAGTCAAATCCCCGTCGCAGTTAAGCGGCAGGGATTTAGTTTTCTGCTATGATTCATTATTATCCTACATTCTCTTACTTGACATGACAACTCACATTTTGCATGGTTTCATTTCAGGTTCGTGCCACTGATGTCTTATCTTATGACAGCTATGTTACAACATAAGTTTCATACCATTGTGGGATATTCTGAGAAACCCTCACCGGACGACCGTTCTGATAAATTGCAAATCTCCGAAATTCAACAGTATTATCATAGAATGCCGTCAAATCACAGATAGGTAAAACAGCTTTCAAATTGGAAAAAGTCTCAATGTATCTTTTCTCAATATCTTCTTCTGGAATTCCGTGCCCACCACGTTTTACACGATCTGATACTCGCGCCTTGGCTAATTCTACATTTTCAAGCCCTACATAATGCAATTCTATAAAAAATCCCTGCTTTTTTGCTTTCTTTATATTCTTGATAATGGATCTGCCGCACAATGTCGTTTCCTGATTAAAGCTTATATCTTCATCAATGTAACGGGATATTCGCTCTACCGAAATTTTCCCCGCCATCATAACATCAGCGGGATTTCTCCAATCACCAAGTTGTCTTACTATCTCATCTGAATTTATTCTCGGCATATTTTGAAGGTTTTGCAAAATCTGATATAAAGTTGACTTCCCTGCCCCATTGACTCCGGCAATCAAAATATATCTTTTCACTAAAAAAGATTCCTCTCTATTACCTGCCTCTGTCTCTGCTGCAAAAGGAAATTCCCTATCATTTCATAAAAATCTCTTTGCTCTTCTGTCTCTGCTTCCAATACAAGCTGTAATGTATCTTCCGGCTGAAGATTTCGTATTTCATTATATATATTTTCATATTTCTTGACATCACACATATAAGTACCTCAATGCTCTATACATAACCACACAAATTCTTAATAGTATTATACCCCACATAATTAGAGTGATTCAATACCATTTTGGGGCTACACTCTTTTCCTAACATTTTTCCGGGCGATAAAAATTTGCATACAACAAAAATGAAGGGTTTGAACATTAAAACTGTTCATCCCTTCACTTTTATACTGCATTTTTCTACTAATACCTGTCAGTAATTCCTATCTCAACTTCCAGATATCCCTGTTATACTCCTCAATCGTTCTGTCGGATGAGAAGAATCCTGCCTTAGCAATGTTGACAAGCATCATCTTACGCCACTTCTTCTGATCCTCGTAATCCGCCATCATCTGATCTTTTGTCTTGATATAGTCTTCCAAATCTAACAGCGTCATGAACCAGTCCTTATTCAGCAATTCTTTATACAGTCTTTCCAGGTTCTTCTTATGACCTACCTTGAGAGCTTCCTTGCTGACAATGAAATCAACCGCTTCTTTGATCACAGGACTCTTCTTATAGTAGTCCTTAGATACATAATCCGCCTTCTCGTAATGCTTGATGACATCCTCAGACTTCTCTCCGAAGATATAAATGTTGTCATCTCCTACAAGCTCATGAATCTCCACATTAGCACCGTCAGATGTACCCAGCGTAACCGCACCGTTTAACATATACTTCATGTTACCTGTTCCGGATGCCTCCTTGGAAGCAAGGGAAATCTGCTCGGAGATATCGCAGGCGGGGATCATCTTCTCTGCATAAGCCACGTTGTAGTTCTCTACCATAAGTACTGTCATGTAAGGGCTTACATCAGGATCGTTGTTGACGATCTCCTGCAATACAAGCAGCAGGTGGATGATATCCTGTGCGATCACATAAGCGGGAGCCGCCTTTGCACCGAAGATAAAGGTCATCGGTCTTGTAGGCTTCTTGCCGGCTTTAATCTCCAGATATTTATGAATGATGTAAAGCGCATTCATCTGCTGACGCTTGTACTCATGCAGTCTCTTACTCTGTAAGTCAAAGATGGAATCCGGATTTAAGGTAACACCTTCCACCTCTTTCACATACGCTGCCAAGTCTTTCTTGCGGTTCATCTTGATCTCGGCAATGCGGTCAAGCACTGCATCGTCATCGATAAACTCAAGCAGCTTCTCCAGCTTATCCGCATCCTTCTTATAGCCGTCACCGATGGTCTGGGAAAGGAATGTTGCCAGCTCATGGTTACAGGATAACAGCCATCTTCTGAAGGTGATACCGTTGGTTTTGTTATTGAATTTTTCAGGATAAATCTTATAAAAAGCATTCAGCTCGGTATCCTTCAGAATCTCCGTGTGGATCGTAGCCACGCCGTTTACAGAGAAACCATAATGAATATCGATATGTGCCATATGCACTCTGTCATTCTCATCAATGATCTGTACCTTCGGATCATCGTATTTCGCTGCCACTCTCTTGTCTAATTCCTTAATGATCGGTACTAACTGGGGCACTACTTTCTCAAGGTACTCAAGAGGCCATTTTTCCAATGCTTCCGCAAGGATCGTGTGATTCGTATATGCACATGTCTTGCTTACAACGTCGATTGCCTCGTCCATGGTAAATGCTTTCTCATCCACAAGGATTCTGATTAATTCGGGAATTACCATAGTCGGATGTGTATCATTGATCTGAATCACTGCGTGATCATACATTGTGCGCAGATCATACTTCTTCTCTTTCATCTCTTTTAAGATAAGCTGTGCAGCATTGCTTACCATGAAATACTGCTGATAAATACGAAGAAGATTGCCGGCCTCATCGGAATCGTCCGGATATAAGAACAATGTTAAGTTCTTCTCAATATCTTCCTTATCAAAATCAATGCCCTTCTTGACAAGGCTCTCATCCAGCGTTTCGATATCGAACAATCTCAGCTTGTTGACACCATTGTCATATCCGATTACATCAATGTCATACAATCTGGATGTCACTTTTCTATCACCAAAAGCTACCTCGAAAGAAGTATCCGTCTTGGTCAGCCAGGACTGATCTTCGATCCAGTCGTTCTTTTCCGCTGTCTGCAACTTATCTTTAAATACCTGCTTGAACAGACCGAAGTGATAATTCAAACCGATACCTTCTCCGGGAAGGCCAAGCGTTGCAATAGAGTCAAGGAAACATGCCGCCAGACGACCCAGTCCGCCGTTACCAAGTGACGGTTCCGGCTCAACCTCCTCGATCGCGCTCAAGCTCTTGCCGTTTTTCGTCAGAATCTCTTCTAACTTATCGTAGATTCCTAAGTTGATCAGATTGTTGGATAACAGCTTACCGATCAGAAATTCTGCGGAAATATAGTAAATCTTCTTCTCGCCCTCGATCGGCTCGGAAACTGCCATCAGCTTCTTGGATAACTGTAACAGACTATAGTAGAGTTCTTCGTTGCTGCACTCAGCCACGCTCTTGCCGTAGCCGGCCTGTGTCTGCTCCTCCAGCTCCTTCTCCAGATTCAGTACCAATACATCCCGTTTCAAGTTGCTTGCCTGTGCCATGATTTTTCCTCCTAACCATTTGTTGTGTTAATGTATTCTTAATATTAATATTTCCGTTTTATAGTCTGGGAAGAATGCACGCCTTTCGCATTCTTCCGGACATGACTTAGCTGTTCTTTGGCTGCGTATTTTGCAGCCTTAGTACAACTTCATGTCCATTAGCAAATAATATCCATATATTTCATTCTCACTAACTCATAATCCAGTACGATCTGCTGTCCCTCGCCGCCTTCCAACAGCCGTTTCAGCTCTTTTACCGCATCCGATGCAATTCCTTTAAAATTCTGCCTGACGGTATTCATCTGCTTACCCGCATATCCCATCAGCGTGATACCGTCGAAACCGCACACCGGCCTGAATATATCCATCTCGGTAAGCGCCTTCATCGCCCCGATTGCCATCAAGTCGGACGCACATACCACTACGTCCTTATTTCTGGCATATCTGAACGTAAGATTTCTCGCCTGCAGCTCGGAAAACTCGCCATTTCTTATGAGCAGCGGGAGCTTCTGTTCTTGTGCCAGACGCCTTATTCCCTTGAGCCGTTCGTCCGTAACGTAGCCATTCTTCTTACCTGCCAGATAGAGGATACTCTTGCTCTTATTCTCCATAACGGTCTTCTTCGCCACGTCATACTGCGCTTTCTCCTGATCGATCCAGATAGCTGACGTGTTCTCGTTGACGATCGGTACATCAACCACCACGATCTTAAAGATCTGCGCCTCGATCAGCTTGTGCAGCACCTTGTCTTCCTTAGACATCCCGAATATGATCAGTCCCGTAATGCTCTGGGACTGCAGATAACGTATCACTTCCTCAATGCTCTTATTCTTAAGCATGGAATAGAAGACCGTGATCACATCCAGATTCATATCTACCGCCTGTCCGATGGTGCCTGCCATATACTGCATGTTGATCTCATCTACCGCCTGAGTCACATTGCTTAGATTCAGGAGAAGCGCTACCCTGCCGGACTGCTTCGAGGATAAGGCTGCCGCGACGGAGTTCGGTACGAAATTTAACTCCTCCACCGCCTGATTCACTTTTTTCTTCGTTTCCTCGCTCACGTTAGGGTAATTGTTCAGCACCTTAGAGACAGTGGAGATTGCCACACCCGCCTGTTTCGCGACATCTTTGATCGATACCATTATTTTTCCATTCCGAAAACGATCTGTCTTTCGGAAAAGCTATGGAAAATGTTTTCCGGAAATCGTTTTCCATAACCATCATATAATAAAAAAGCGGTTTTGTAAACCATTCTTTTGGAAAAAATTTTGTTTTCGGCGTTTTTTGAACCTTTATTTGGACAAAACAGGTTTCAAGAGAAAGTGGCTTCCCATGGCATCAGCCAGTTCTTATCGCTCTATTGCATCATAAAAGCCGGAACCGCTGCACATGACAGCAATTCCGGCTTCCGTTTTTTCAGAAAATCTTCTTCAAATCAAAAGCATTTTATTTCTGTTCCGAACACACGATATCATATTCTTCCGTGATCTTCTGTCTTATTTACGAACAAGATGTCTCGGCAGTCCGTTTACAAACAGAGGCTGTAATTCGCCCATAATAAGCGGTCTCGCATACTTCTCGTAACCGTCCGTCAGGCCCTTGCCGTCAGCCGTGATCCACTCATCGGGAACGTTTCTCTCCACATTCGCAATCGCATGAATATCATATGCGCTTGTACCGCACTGATAAGGCGCGTCACCGTTTCTGTCAAGAGTGATCATCATGCCTGTCTTGCCTTCCTCTGCTGCCATCACAGCGTCATAACCTACCTGGAATGCCTCATTGATATCTGTCAGAGATGCCAGATGCGTTGCTGCTCTCTGTAAAGTAGAGAACTCGATGGCACGAGTCTTAAGACCTGTCTCAGCCGCGATCTTGTCGGCAAGCATAACTGCCGTACCGGACATCTGCTTGTGTCCGAATGCGTCTACAGCCACTTCTCTGCCAATCTCGCATACATATCTGCCGTCTGCAACCTTAACGCCCTCGGATACCGCGATTACTACGGAAGACTTGGTAGCAGCCAGTTCTTTCACATCTGCCATGAATTTATCAATATCAAATACTCTCTCCGGAAGATATATCGCGTCACATCCGCTACAGTCATCGCCCTTAGCCAGCGCTGCTGCCGCTGTCAGCCATCCTGCGTTACGTCCCATAATTTCTACAATACAGATGGTGGGTTTCTTTGCACCGAAGGACTCATTATCGCGGATAATCTCTTTTAAGGAAGCTGCAATATATTTCGCTGCGGAACCGTAACCCGGACAGTGATCCGTCACAGGCAGATCGTTGTCGATCGTCTTAGGAACGCCCATGAATCTCTGCGGCTTATTATGTGCTGCCGCATAGTCTGACAACATCTTCACCGTATCCATGGAGTCGTTACCGCCTGCATAGAACAGGCACTCGATGTCATGCTTCTCCATGATCTCAAAAATCTTCTCATATACATCCTCATGTCCCTCAATCTTAGGCATCTTGAAACGACAGGAGCCTAAAAATGCAGAAGGAGTTCTCTTTAACAATTCGATTCCGGTCTCATCATCCAGATAGTCGCCCAGATCGATCATTTTATCCTCTAAAAATCCCTCGATACCATGAACCATACCATAAATTTTCTTTACCCCTAACTTCTTAGCAGCAGCATATACGCCTGCTACGGAAGAGTTGATAACGGCTGTAGGGCCGCCAGACTGACCAACAACAATATTACCTTTCATTGTCTCTCTCCTTTATCTGTTTTCTTCTTTACTTGTTAGCATACTGTCAGCTCATCGACGGCCGATCCAGTATACTTGTCCGACACTCACCGGACACCAAAACGATTATAACAAATAATTCCAGCAAGCACAAGGACAAACATTCGGCGGTTATAACTTGTCGATTTTCATTGATTGAATTTCTGTGCAAAAAATGTTACACTTCTATCAATTAAGCGGTGATTACACTTGTGAAAACTACCGCTTAATCAAGTGGTAATCATAATTGCGGAAGCTGCCACCGATCATGTAATAATCATGATCGCAAGCCTGCCGCCAATACAGAAAGGTACAGGTACTAACATGAATGAATATATAATCAGCTGCTGCTCCACGGCGGATCTGTCGGAAGAACACTTCCGTAACCGCTCCGTCTCCTACATCTGTTTTCACTATGAACTGGACGGCGTACAGTATGCAGATGATCTGGGTAAGACAATGCCCTTCGACCAATTCTATGCCGCCATGGCGGCAGGTGCGGACACGAAGACTTCCCAGATCAATGTGGACGAGTTTATCACCTACTTTGAACCCTTTTTACAGGAAGGCAAAGATATCCTGCATTTAAGTCTGTCCTCCGGTATCTCCGGTGTGACGAACTCTGCTATGGTGGCGCGGGAAACGCTTGTGGAACAATATCCCGACCGCAAGATCTATGTACTGGACTCTCTTGCCGCCTCTTCGGGCTATGGTCTTTTAATGGATAAACTGGCTGACCTTCGGGATGAAGGCAAGAGCATAGATGAAGTGTATGAGTGGGCACAGGCAAACCGTCTGAAATTAAATCACTGGTTTTTCTCCACGGATCTGACTTTCTATATCAAGGGCGGCCGTATCTCCAAAACCGCCGGCTTTATCGGCGGCATGTTGAATATCTGCCCGCTCTTAAATGTAAACCATCTGGGGCAGTTGATTCCGCGGTACAAGATCCGCACGAAGCGCAAGGTCATACAGACGATCGTGGACAAAATGGAAGAATGTATTGAAGAAGGACGGGATTACAGCGGCAAATGCTATATCTCCCAGTCCGCATGCTACGAAGATGCCAGAGCGGTAGCCGATCTGATCGAAGAACGTTTCCCGCACCTAGACGGTAAAGTGCTCATCAACAGCATCGGTACCACCATCGGCAGCCATACAGGACCGGGTACCGTGGCAGTGTTCTTCTGGGGAAAAGAAAGGGTTGACTAACAAGGTCACCCCTTTCTTTTCTATATTAAAATACCACAACTAATTCATCAGATACACAAAATACGCCGCGTAACATACCAGCATACAGGCGCCGCCCGCCCTGCCGAGACGTTTATTCCTAATCACCAGCACCCATAAAAGCACTGCCGCGGCGATACAGATGACACTGTCCGTAAAGAAGTTAGCCGCATAGGCAACCGGAGTGATCAGCGCCGAAGTACCCACTACAAAGAGAATATTGAAAATATTGCTGCCCACAATATTGCCCACAGCAATGTCCGCCTTGCCTTTGATCGCCGCCGTTGCCGAAGTCACAAGTTCCGGCAAAGATGTGCCGAAGGCCACAATGGTAAGTCCGATCAGACGCTCACTCATACCGAAGATCCGTGCCAGCGCTGTCGCCGCATCCACCGCCACATTGGAGCCGAGCACGATCATCCCGCCTCCGATCAGGATAAGTAGCAGCATTTTCCAGAGCGGCATAGGTTTGTCCGCCTCACCCGCGCTCTCTTCTTCCGTCACAATAGCGCCCTTCTTCGTCATATAAAGCAGATACGCCAGATAACATAGCATCAGCCCCCACAAAATCAAACCATCCGAAAACTTAAGAACATTGTATGTGCAGCCGAGTCCCATAAGGATCGCCGATATCACGATCATAAAAGGAATCTCGTATTTTACTGTGGATTTCTGCACTGCGATCGGCGTGATCACTGAGGTGATCCCCAGAATCAGCAGGATATTCATAATATTACTTCCCAGAATATTGCCTATGGTAATTTCCGCGCTTCCCTTAAGCGCCGCGGAAACGCTGACCGCTGCTTCCGGCAGGGACGTTCCCATCGCCACGATGGTCAGACCGATCACAAGCTGCGGAATACCGAATTTCTCCGCCAGCTTGCTTGCTCCTTCCACAAACCAGTCCGCCCCTTTGACCAATAGCACAAACCCCAGCGCCAGTAATGCAATCTGAATGATAACCTCCATAATTTCCTCCGTTCCGAAGCCGACGGCTTCCTGTTTTTATTATGCCCCGCGCGCGAAGCTGCGCATCTCCTTTATATCATAAGATGTCCTTTCTCATGAAATAAAAAAGACCTTCGGCATGCTACTATGCTAAAAGTCTCGTTCTTTCCATTCATCCGCAGAAAGCGTGTAAACATGACATTCACGTCAGGGTATGTTGCTTACACAGGATAACTACTCCCTCTTAACTTGTGAGATAATGTACCATAACCGCCTCATATTGTCAAGCGTCCCCTATACTTTCAAACACTTTCTTTACCTCTCGCTTCTTTCCCCACTCACTATTGTTCATGCCTAACCAATACCCAGCGCAGATGAAAGTTAATATCTTAAGGAGCCCCTTAAAAAGCGTCAGCGCTTAACGAGGTTTCTCACGAGTTTAGCGCCTGTTACGCTTTTTACGGAGCGAAAGCGCGGCTCCGTAGATATTAACTTCCATCCGCGCGTCCGTTTTAGATAACCTATAAACAATACCCCGCTCTACCCAATCCTCCCCAGCGCCTCCTCCGACAGGATCTTCTTTATATTAACCACAAACAACACCGTAGCCGTAGCCGCCGAGATAACATCCGATACAGGCTCCGCCACATACACTCCCATCACACCCATGAAATGCGGCAGGATCAACGCCAGCGGAATCAGCAGTATAATCTTGCGAAGCACCGCAATAAAAAGCGAGATCTTCGCCTGCCCCAATGCAAGAAAGGTAGGCTGGATACCGTTCTGCAGTCCGAAAACGAGCATGCCCACCATAAAAATCGGCATAACCTGCCCGGTCAATGCCACAAGCTCCGCCTCGTTTGCAAAGAATCCCGCATAAAATCGCGGAAAAGCCATGACCGTTGCCGTTGTCAGAAACCGAAATCCGAAGCATACACCGATCATCCACCGATACAGTCGTCTGACACGGTCAAAGTTTCCCGCACCATAGTTATAACTGACGATAGGAGCCATTCCCTGTGTAAAACCGCTCATGGGCGCGGAGAAAAACTGCATAATGCTCTGCATGATAGTCAGAGAACCGACATGCATGTCACCTCCGTAAACCTGCAAACCGTGATTCAAGACAATACTGATAAAGCTCTCGGTCGCATTCATAATAAACGGCGATATCCCCAGTGCAAACACACTCTTTAATATTCTGCCGTCCGGACGCATACAACTCTTTCGTATCTTAAGCGAGGACTTTCTGCCCATGAGAAAGCTCACGACCCACAGTGCGCTTAAGGCCTGCGAGATCACCGTGGCCGTCGCCGCGCCTCTGACGCCCATACGAAAGCCGAAGATGAATATCGGATCTAAGATAATATTTGCCACCGCCCCGATCAGCACGGAGAGCATCGCCGTCCACGACCGACTCTGGCAGATGATGAAAGCGTTTAATCCAAGCGCCAGCTCCACGAAAAGCGTTCCCGCCAGATAGATGGACAGATAATCCGTCGCATAGCCGATGGTGGCATCACTGGCGCCGAACATATAGAGCAACGGTTTCTGAAACGCATAGAAGAACACCATCAGCGCCACGGTACAGATGAGCAGAAAGCTGACGCTGTTGCCGAGTATCTCTTCCGCCCGCTGCAGATCACCCTTTCCCAGCCAGATCGCCGCAAGCGGCGCCGCACCGTTACTGATAAAAGCCGAGAATGCCGAAACAAACATTGTGATACAGAAGGTAACGCCCACGCCCGTCAACGCATTTGCGCCCACACCTTCCATATGTCCGATATAAATCCGGTCAATGATACTGTATAAAATATTGATGATCTGCGCAACGATTGCGGGAAACGTCATACTCACCATCAGTCTGCCGATGGAATCCGTCGCCATCCGCTCCTCACGGGTTTTTGCGGTTTCAGCAGTCATAGTTACACCCCTCTCATCAGCCTGAAAATCCATCCGGCAAGTGCATAACACGGTCTTACTGAACAACCGAAAAGTGTGCTTGCACATCGAATTTGAATTTGCTACGATACATTATGGAAATACACAATACTACATTATACCGTGATGCCCGTATTTTGCAACCGGCACATAGGAGAATACTATGAAGACACCCTTTAAAACACCCGCAAAAGTTCTGTCGGCACTCATCATACTGCTGGCGCTCAACATACGCTCCGTCTGCACTTTCCTGTTCTATGCCGGACGGATCGAAACCCGTTTTCCCTCCGCCTGCGCCGCTGCAGAGATCATCTGCTATATTCTGATTCTGTACATTAACTTTTTTCCCACACTGACAGTGCGTAAAGTCTCCACCACTCGCAATAAGATTCTGGAAGACGGCATCGCCCTGCTGCAAATCTTCCTGATCACCACGGTCGTGGAAATCGTCTGCTGTATTGCCATGCTGATCATAGGGCTTCCCGCCGGAGAAGACACCGCATTCAGCCATCCTTTGTTCTGGCTGCGACAGTTCGGTCTTGCATTTTTAATCGAGTTTATCCTCTTCTGGAACGGCATTCTGCGGGTCTATGTGACCTCCGTACAGCTTGGCATCAAATGGCGTGTGATCGGCGCCGTCTGCGGACTGATTCCGATCGTACACTTGTATGTGCTCTGCCGGATCATTCGGATTGCCGGCAATGAGGTCATCTATGAAAATGAAAAGTACCTGCTCAATCAGGTTCGTGCCGAGAATCAGGAATGTCGGACGAAGTATCCTGTTTTGCTTGTACACGGCGTATTTTTTCGGGATTTTCGCTTCTTCAATTACTGGGGCAGAATCCCCGCAGAGCTTAAGAGAAACGGGGCAGTCCTGTTCTACGGAAGCCAGCAGTCCGCCGCTTCCGTCGCCGACTGCGGAGAAGAACTCGCTACGCGGATCAGACAGATCAGGGAGGAGACCGGCTGCGACAAGGTCAACATCATCGCCCACTCAAAGGGCGGTCTGGACAGTCGCTATGCGATCTCCAAATGTGGCGCGGCTCCTTATGTCGCCTCTTTAACGACCATTAACACGCCCCACCGGGGCTGTATCTTCGCGGACTATCTGTTGGACAAGATTCCGGATTCCGTATGCAATAAAGTATCTTCCAAATACAATGCGGCGCTGACCCTGCTCGGCGATACCAAACCCGATTTTATGGAGGCCGTACAGGATCTGACCGCTTCCGCCTGCGGCGGACGAAACGAAGTTCTTTCCGACAGCCCGCAGGTATATTATCAAAGCATAGGGTCCCGGATGAACGCTGCATGCAGTGGCAGATTCCCCCTGAACATGTCCTACCCCATGGTAAAACATTTCGACGGAGCCAACGACGGTTTAGTCTCTGTTGACAGCATGAAATGGGGCAGCCGCTTTACCTGCCTGACCGTACCCGGCGGCAGAGGTATCTCTCACGGCGATATGATCGATCTGAACCGTGAAAACATTGCCGGTTTTGACGTTAGGGAATTTTATGTAAACCTCGTTCATGAATTAAAGGAGCGCGGATTCTAGGCCACAACCTACCATAGCCGGAAACGGAGTTATGCCCTGTCCCTACTGATATACCTTCTCCAGCCACGCTTCTTCAATCCGCGCTTGCGGCGTGAAATGCTCTGACTCTGCATAGGCAAGCAGACTGTCGTAGAACCGATTGACCTCCGGGCAGTCCTGCGAGAGCAGATCCGCCTGACAGACAAGCAGACTGCCCTCACCCACTTTTGCCTCATAGACCAGCCCCAGCTTATGGTTCCTGGAGAAATGGTCAATCATCCAGATAAGTGGTTCCACCGGCTGATCGTCTAAGACAGCCACCCGCGCTCCCGTCACGATCCGCCACCACTGCGGCGTTGTAAATCCTTCCGTCGGGAACTGTGCAAAGACCGGATGCTCCCGATCCATATATAATCCCATCGTGCCGATGGGCAGCGGTTTGCCCATACTCTCAGAAATCGAAGCAAACATCGGATAACACCAGAAATCCGTACAGTAAGTACCCTCCATCGAATATATCTCCCCTATGCTGCTTCCGAAGAAAAGCACTCTCTCCCCCGCCCGCAGACATTCCATCATCCGTTTCGCATCGTCCGTGACCGTTACGGGAGTCTGTCCGGCCTGCGTCCTCTTCTTCGCAGCAGGGTATGCATAGAGATCATAATGGTTCTTCATGAGAATCTGCTCCGATCCGCAAGATGATACCGTCACCGCAGCCCGAAGCAGCACCGGATCGTCTCCCGCAGGAATGGAAAGACTACCGCCGCCAAGCCTGACTAGTCTGGTCAATTCCAGTGTACCTTCATGCACGGTCTGCGCAATCACTCGTCCGCTATCTCTCTCCGACAACTCCACCGTGATCCGTATATTGTTTTCTCCGTCTTCCGCCATCGGCCTCATGTTGCATACCAGCACTTCATAGTTGAAAATACCGCCTGTCTCATACACATAAGTCGGAAAAGACAGCATGACCACCCTGTCATTACAGAACTCCCGCCACTCTTCTGCGCTGATCAGTCCCTTATTTTCCATAAAAGCATTCAAAATGCCGACCAACGCCGTTCCCTGTCCCGTAAAATCCTGTAGGTCCAATAACTGGAAACCCGCCAGTTCCCGACTCCGAAAAGCCGTCTCCAGCTCCCGCTTATAACATTCTACTGCAAAACGTCCCGCTGCGCGGAAGAAATGTTTCGCCATATGCAGCATTCCTTTATCCGCAAGGCGCTCTCTGAAAATCCGCAGATTCTCCGGCTGCAGCACACCGGTGTAGCGCTCGATCTCATCGTAGTCGGGATAGAATTCATACTGCCCGATCTCGTGAGATATCACCGGCACCTGCGGGATCAGTTCCGTGCTCTTAGCTGCTTTCACCTTCTTAGTGCCGGTGCCGAACTGAATCTCCACCTCGCCCGTCTCAGGTGCCACTGGCTGCTCAACCGCCGTTTCTCCTATGGTTTTCTCCTCTGTCGTTTGCGCTGCGCTCTGCCGCAGTTCCGGCTCTGTCTCCTTAAACTTCTGCCGCGGACGGATGGCTTCATCATAACTGTAGCAGTTATCCGGCATCTTCGTCTGAATATGCCCCTGCGGCGCGTCGCACATGGCATAGGAACCACGAAACAACCTCTCCCTTGCAAACCGCACGCCGTTAAAGAGATCGTCATTTTCCAAGATGACAGGACTAAACTGAAAATTATTAGACCCCTGCACGTACAGATGCCGCCGGTCCGCTTCCTTATACTGCCCCAGAATATCATTGAGTACTTCCTGATCTCCCCAGAGTTCATTTCCCAATGAAAAGATCACAAACGACGGGTGGTTTCCGAATTCCCGCAGAATGCGAAAGCCCTCCTTAAACAGCCATGCCCGTCCTTCTCTGTCACGCTTAGTCTCCTCTTCCCCGGCAACAGTACCCCAGAATGGCAGCTCCGGTGCCAGATAGATTCCCATTTCATCTGCTGCTGCAAAAGCCGCTTCCGGCGGACAGCACGTATGGAAACGGTAGTGGTTGATCCCATATTCTTTCGCAATGCCGAACACTTTCCTCCAAGCCGCCTTGTCCATCGGCTGTCTCGTATCCCCTTCTCCGAGCCCACGAGCCTAAGGCCAAGAACGGATGACGTCTTCAGATTTAAAAAAAAAAGTGGGGTGG
>CAMWMS010000009.1 GCA_947175435.1 uncultured Lachnospiraceae bacterium
TCGGAGCGGAGGCATTACTCAGGTGGGGATGCGAGCAGTACGGCAATGTATCTCCCGCGGTGTTCATTCCGATTCTGGAGGAGAGCGGACTGATCATTCCGGTCGGAAAATATGTCATGTGGCAGGCGGCTCAGACATGCCGTAAATGGAGGGAGATTATCCCGCACTTCCATGTCAATGTGAATCTGTCCTATGTCCAGATGAACAAGAGTGATCTGATCGAGGATGTGGAGAAATGCATCAAGGAAGTAGGTATTCCGCCGGAAAGCCTGGTGCTGGAGCTGACAGAGAGCGGCTATATTGAGACAGACAGCAGGATCAAGAGCCTGTTTAAAGATCTGAAGGAGAAAAACATTGATCTGGCGCTGGATGATTTCGGAACAGGTTATTCCAATATGCGTTATCTGAAGGAGATACAAGCGACTACAGTCAAGATTGACAGAAGTTTTGTCGTGCAGGCGCTTAAGAATGATCATGACTATAATATTATCAATCATATTATTGACATGGTGCACAGCTTGGGATTTTCCGTATGCATGGAAGGCATAGAGGAAGAAGATGAGCTGAACAAGATGATGGAGACGAAGCCGGATATGATACAGGGATATTTCTTCGGAAAGCCCTCGCCGGCCGACCAGTTTGAGGAGCAGTTCCTACATACTACAAGTTTTCTTTGATCCGGATATCGATGTCCACATAATCATTGCAGACGGCGGGAAGTTCGCCGGTGGTCAGATAGGTAAACAGAATAGCAAGGGGCTTAGAACCCTGTAAGAAGGGCTGTTGGCAGATAGTAGCTGCGATCAGTCCTTTTTCTATATACTCTCTTGTAGTATCGACGATATCGTTGGTGATGACGGTAATCCCGTTCTGACGTCCTGAGTCGGTCACGGCACGACAGCCGCCGTAGACGCCGCCGGCGGTAAAATAGAGCGCATTGATCTCGGGATGGCGCACGAGCAGCGAGGCAGTGAGGTCGTAGCTTTCCGATTCATTGTCATTATTATTGACGATATCCACTATGCGGATATTGCCGTAGGCAGCCGTGGCATGACGAAAGCCTGCGATACGTTCGGTGTGGCACAGGATATTCCGGGAACCGGATATGATACCTACACGGACATCACCCTGAATGTGATTACAGGTCATCAGGTGCATGAGACCGCCGGCAGTTTCTCCCGAACGATAGAAATGACAGCCGATATAAGCGATACGCCTGGAGTTCTCGATATCCGTATTCAGCGTAACTACGGGGATACCGAGGGCGTGAAGTTCATCGATTTTCTCCCGTACGGCGGGATCGTTGTAGGGGGAGAGTGCGAGGCCGTTGATACCTTCGGCGACAAGTTGGTCGATGGCATGTAGTTGCTGCTTTAGATCATAGTCGGTCTGACGAATCAGCACGGAACAGTTATAGTCTATAAGTTCCTCCGCCTTGGCGTTGACACCTGCCAGAATGTCATCATAGAAGACTGTTCCCAGCCCCAGCAGGACGACTCCGAGCTTCAGATTCTTCTTGCGGGCGGCGAGAACGATCCCGGCCTTATTGGGTTTATAGTCCAGAGTCTGTGCGATTTCCAGTACTTTCTGCCGCGTCTGTGCATTGACAGAACCGCGGTTGTTCAGTACGCGGTCTACCGTGCCGCGGGATACGCCTGCAAGGGCGGCGATCTCTTTGATGGTTGCCATGGGGAGTTCCTTTCTATAGATCGTTTGTGTGATTTTTGGCTGCATTTAGAGTAGCATAATGGGGGTGGGAAGTCAAATGCGGGGATAGGCCACTCGGACGCACCGCAATTCTGCGCTGTGCATTGGCTGGGGGATAAGGAGTAACGAAATAGACAATATGGAAGGTTACGTTTTGTGTATTATTACGAAAAAATTTTATGGTCTTGATTTTGCGTCGGGCAAAGATTATCATGAAATTAATAGGTAGCGTGCACGTGCACGGTCGAGCGTGCAAGATAGATTTGCAGGCTGAGTAAGAATGGAGGGTTACCATGTTGTATATTGGCGTAGACTTAGGAACCAGCGCCGTGAAACTTCTGCTGATGGAGGGAAACGGTAAGATCGTAAATATTGTATCAAAGGAATATCCGCTCTATTTCCCGCATCCGGGCTGGTCGGAACAGAAGCCGGAGGATTGGTATGAGCAGAGCGTGGCAGGAATCAAAGAATTGATTGCCGGTGTGGACAGAAGTCAGATTGCGGGAATCAGTTTCGGCGGACAGATGCATGGACTTGTCATTCTGGACGAGAATGATGAAGTAATTCGTCCGGCTATCCTGTGGAATGATGGGAGAACTACGGAGGAATGCGATTATCTGAATCAGGTGATCGGCAAGGACAAATTGTCGGCTTATACCGCCAATATATCTTTTACGGGATTTACCGCGCCGAAGGTACTCTGGGTGAAAAATAAGGAACCCGAGAACTTTGCCAGAATCAGGAAGATCATGCTTCCCAAGGATTACATTGCCTATAAGCTTACGGGAGTCCACTGCACCGATGTGTCAGATGCGTCAGGCATGCTTCTTTTCGATGTGAAGAACCGCTGCTGGTCTAAGGAGATGTGCGAGATCTGCGGGGTGAAGGAAGAGCAGCTGGCGAAAGTGTATGAGAGCTATGAGACGGTGGGGACGGTACTGCCTGAAATTGCGGAAGAACTGGGTATTCCGGCCACAGTAAAAGTGGCGGCCGGAGGCGGTGACAATGCGGCGGCAGCCGTGGGAACCGGTACGGTGGGTGACGGAATGTGTAATATTTCGCTGGGCACCAGCGGTACGATCTTTATTTCTTCCGGTAAGTTCGGCGTGGATAAGTATAATGCGCTTCATGCTTTTGCACACGCGGACGGGCATTATCATCTGATGGGGTGCATGTTAAGTGCGGCCTCCTGTAATAAATGGTGGATGGACGAAATCATCGGCACCACGGATTATGCGGCGGAGCAGAAAGCGATAACCGATGATAAGCTGGGGGAGAATCATGTATATTTCCTGCCTTATCTGATGGGAGAGCGTTCTCCTCACAATGATCCTAATGCACGGGGCACTTTTATCGGCATGACGATGGATACCACCAGAGCGGACATGACGCAGGCGGTACTGGAGGGTGTGGCTTATGCCTTGCGGGACTCGTTGGAAGTGGCGAAGTCTCTGGGAATTAAGATAGAACGGACGAAGATCTGCGGCGGCGGCGCGAAGAGCCCGCTGTGGAAAAAGATGATTGCCAACATCATGAACCTGAAGGTGGATGTGATCGAGAGCGAGGAGGGACCCGCTATGGGCGGCGCGATGCTCGCGGCGGTTGCCTGCGGTGAGTATACAAGCGTGGAAGAAGCGGCGGCGAAGATCGTCAAAGTAGTGGATACGGTAGAGCCCACGCTTGAACTTGTGGAGAAATATGAGGCCCGATATCAGAAATTCAAGAAGATCTATCCGGCGTGTAAGGAACTGTTCGGCGCTATCATGTAAAAGCGCTATAAATAAATAGTAACTGTTCAGAAGGTGCAGCTTCGTAACTGTGAAGAACAGAGTTATGAACAGCTATAATAAATATTGCAAACGTACAGAAAGGAGCGTATTACCAATGGAGATCAAAAAAATTACAGACTCCGCATTTCGTAAATACGGCAGAGTCGTGCAGGGAATCGACTTCAGTGATCTGATGGAGGCTATTAAGAAAGAAACGCCGCTGCCGGAAGGCGTTGCCTATGAACCTTCGGTTAAGGTGTTAGAGGCGACGACCGCGGCGAAAGAATTACAGAAGAGAACATACGGAGAGCTGCCCATTGAGGTGGGATATTGCAACGGTCATAATTATAAGCTGAATGCGGTAGAGTACCACAGAAGCTCCGAGATCAATGTGGCGGCCACGGATGCGATTTTAATCGTCGGTATGCAGCAGGATATTACGGATGATTTTACATACGACACGTCCTTAATGGAAGCATTCCTGGTGCCTGCGGGCACAGCAGTAGAAATTTATGCCACAACGCTTCACTATGCACCCTGCAGTGCAGACGAAGGCGGATTTCAAGTAGGGATAGTACTGCCTGCGGGCACGAATTACCCCTTGGACGAGGCACACGCGGATTGGGAGGATGCCCTGATCACGGCGAAGAACAAGTGGTTGATCGGTCATGCGGAAGGCGGACTGGATGCAGGTGCACATATCGGACTGATCGGAAAGAATCTTGATATCAGAGAGTGATGCGAGAAGTGCACAAATAGCTGAGATAACAAACTCGAAACAGCAGAAATATTGTAATGAAACCGGGCAACCCGGATAAAGGAGGAAAATAAAATGAACAATTTACCCAAAGTAAAAATTGGTATCGTAGCCGTAAGCCGTGACTGCTTCCCGGCTTCGCTGGCAGTTAACAGAAGAAAAGCTCTTGTGGAGGCATACAAGGCAAAATATGATGCGGCGGACATCTATGAGTGTCCTGTCTGCATTATCGAGAGCGAGATCGACATGGTGAACGCCCTTAAGGACATCAAAGATAACGGGTGTAATGCTTTGTGCGTATATCTGGGCAATTTCGGACCGGAGATTTCGGAGACATTGCTGGCGAAGCACTTTGAAGGACCTAAGATGTTTGTGGCAGCTGCGGAGGAATCACAGGAAGATTTGATTCAGGGACGCGGCGACGCATACTGCGGTATGCTGAATGCAAGTTATAACTTAAAGCTGCGCAATGTGAGAGCATACATTCCGGAATATCCGGTAGGCGATGCGGAGGACTGTGCGGATATGATCCATGAGTTTGTTCCGATCGCGCGTGCTGTTGCGGCACTTGCAAGCTTGAAGATCATTTCCTTTGGCCCCAGACCGCTTAATTTCCTGGCTTGTAATGCGCCGATCAAGCAGCTTTATAATCTGGGTGTTGAGATTGAGGAGAACTCTGAGCTGGATCTGTTTGAAGCTTTTAATAAACATGAAAATGATCCGCGAATCCCTGATGTGGTAAAAGATATGGAAGCGGAGCTCGGTGATGGCAATAATAAGCCCACCATCTTGCCGAAGCTGGCGCAGTACGAGCTGACGCTTTTAGACTGGATCGAGGAACATAAGGGATATCGTGAATATGTAGCGATTGCCGGAAAATGCTGGCCTGCATTCCAGACACAGTTCGGATTCGTGCCCTGCTATGTGAACAGCCGCTTGACGGGAAGAGGCATTCCGGTATCCTGTGAGGTAGATATCTACGGCTGCTTAAGTGAGTTTATCGGCGAGGCGGTCAGCGATGATATCGTAACGCTTCTGGATATCAATAACTCCGTACCGAAGGATATGTATAAAGAATCCATCGAAGGTAAGTTTGATTATAAATTCACCGATACTTTCATGGGATTCCACTGTGGTAATACCTGCTCCAAGAAGTTGTCCAAGTGCAGCATGGAATATCAGATGATTATGGCGAGAACACTTCCGGAAGAAGTGACACAGGGCACGCTGGAGGGCGATATCGTTCCCGGCAATATCACATTCTATCGTCTGCAGAGTACGGCTGACAATATCCTGCGGGCTTATGTGGCAGAGGGTGAGGTTCTGCCGGTAGCTACCAGGTCATTCGGCGGTATCGGTGTATTCGCGATTCCGGAGATGGGAAGATTCTACCGTCACGTGCTGATCGAGAAAAATTATCCTCATCACGGTGCGGTTGCGTTCGGTCACTATGGCAAGGCATTGTTTGAGGTATTTAAGTATATCGGCGTGGATGTGAGTGAGATCGGTTATAATCAGCCGAAGAACATACCCTATCCGACGGAGAACCCGTTCGCATAATTAACAGGTAAGCATAAAATAAAACTGCCGCTTCACGAAAATGTATTCGTTGAAGCGGCAGTTGTTATTCTATTAGGAAATTACTCGTTCATGCACGAGTTTGCAAAGCGGATCTCGCAATGTTAATTTGCGAAGCAAATTAACTTTTTTTACATGGTCGTATCTAACACAGAACCGGTGCTTGCGGCATTATAGCTGCCCTGACTCGTGTAGGTCTGATTATTCAGGGATTCACCCTGCGTAGCATAGCGGTAGATCTGGTTGACACGATCTGTCATCTTCTCTGCAAAAGAATACGCGCCGGAGAACAGATTCTTCACACTGCTCATATCGGATTCCATAAATTTCTCTTCATCAATGGATAAAGACTTGTCGGAACCAACCGTGATCCCCATCTTGGCAAAAGCGCTCTTGTTGTCGGCCACCAGCTCCTTCAAATAATCAGTCTGCTTGATGACATTGGAGTTCTCACTCTCAGAAGACTTCTTAATCAGTTCATTGTAGTCTTTTACGAGACCGGACAGAGCGTCAAATATATTGCTTTTGTTATCATTACTGATCGTCATGTTGCCCAAGTTCTCTACAGACTTATAAAGCGCGCTTGCCAGTTTAGCCGAAGCAGCGTCCTTGGCAGTCTTGGAAGTTCCTTTGTTGGAAGAAGTGCTGTCCGTTTTGTCACTTGAAGAAACACTTCCCATTGTGCCGGCATATTTTGCTTTGGAAGAAGTAACTGCTTCGCCTTCCCCAGCCTCACGGTAGATTTTGCTCGCTCTGTCAGCTGCCTTATCTGCGAAAGAACCAATGCCTTTAAACAGAGTAGTCAGCGTAGGCACGGTGGTTGCACCCGTCTTTTCGTTTACTTTCTTGAAAGTGTCTTCATCAATTGATAATGTACGGTCTGAATTCATCGTGATTCCGACTTTGGCAAATAATTTGTAATTCTGATAAGTATAGTCGTTCAGTGCGTCAGCCTGCGCCTGTACCTTGGCGTTTTTACTATTGGAAGCGCTCTTCATCATGGCATTGTAATCCTTGACGAATGCGGATACACTGTCATACAGCTTATCGATGTTATCTGCGCTGTAGTCGAGACCGCTCATACTTGATGCGGTTTCATAGAATTTCCTTGCTGCGCTGGCAGAGGCAGCATCCGTCTCCTTTGTCTTGGAGCTCTTTTTAGAAGAGGTTTCATCCTCCTCGTCTACCTTGGCATAATAAGACTTCAACATTTTGCCATAGCTGCCGTTCTTGATGGAAGCGTAGTCTGATAATAAGGAAGACATGTCTGATGAACCTGAACCTGATCCCCCGCCCAGCAGACTGGAATAAGTGTCTGTGAGACCGGAACCTAAACCGTTTAATCCAATACCCATATGATATCCCTCCATGTTGTGAAATAAAATAGTGACATCCGTGTCCTATTATTACGTTAATGTGATCTGTTATGCCGCTAATGACGGCATTAAGACATAGATAGTCTTACATATATTATCTCGGCATTTCTTTGAATTTGTAAAGAGGAAAATCGAAAAAATTTAAGATTTTTATGACAAAAATATGCCGCCTCACAACATTCTGTGGGACGGCGTATTTTTGCGGGCAGAAAAGAAGATGTCTGTTTGCCTAATTTTCCAGTTTTAAGTCGTTTTCTTTGATCCAGCCGATCTTACGCAGAAAGTTGCCTACAAACAGAGAGATAAGCGCAGGCAGAATGAAACTGATCATGATCAGACTGATCCAGTCCATGGCAGTAATGGATATTTTATTGCCCAGCGCCATGTCGTTTAACCATCCCGTGTAGACACCGATCTGGCCTACCAGACCGCAGGTGCCCATACCGGAAGCGACGGGAGTGCCGTTCATCTGCAATTTGAATATACAGGTTGCGAGAGGGCCGGTGGCAGCGGAAGCAATGATCGGCGGTATCCAGATTCTGGGGTTCTTAATGATATTGCCCATCTGGAGCATGGAAGTGCCCAGTCCTTGAGAAACCAGACCGCTCCATTTGTTTTCTTTAAAACTCATCACTGCGAAGCCTACCATATTAGCGCAACAGCCGGCCACGGCAGCACCGCCGGCAAGACCGGTGAGTGACAACGCGGCGCAGATCGCGGCGGATGAGATCGGCAGAGTCAGCGCGATGCCGACTACTACGGATACGATGATGCCCATAAGGAAGGGCTGTAAGTCCGTCGCCCACATGATCAGACGTCCGAGAGAGCTTGCCACTGTGCCGATGCCCGGTGCCAGCAGAGTGGAAAATGCCACACCGACATAAATTGTTACAAAAGGAGTGACGAGAATATCGACCTTGGTCTCCTTGGAGACCAGTTTGCCGCATTCCGCAGCCAGAATCGCTATGATCAGGACTGCGAGAGGGCCGCCCGCACCGCCCAGCTCGTTGGCGGCTCCGCCCACTGCAGCAAGGGAAAAGAGTACGAGCGGCGGAGCCTGCAGGGCAAAGCCGATGGAGATCGCCATAGCCGGGCCGGCCATATTGGTAGCGTAGGTGCCTATAGTTACCAGATACTCCATGCCGATCTGCTGACCCAGCGTCTTAATGATCGTACCGATCAGCAGGGAGCAGAACAGACCCTGCGCCATGGCGCCCAGACAGTCTACCCCATATCGTTTCATAGAGAAAATAATGTTCTTGCGTTTGAGAAATTCTTTCATGATGGTTGATTCCTTTCCTGGAAACATGAATGATTGACGAGACAGGTGTAAAGACTTCTGTCTTGTCAGTTACGTTACATCATATTGTAATGGAATGTGGGGGAATGTCAAGGGGATTTACACGGCGCACAAAATCAGATATACTGGTTGTAGGCACAGGAAGACGGGAGGTATGGGATGAAGAAAGCAAGAAACGAATTACTGCAGTTCCTGGCGGGGCTGGCGATGCTGATCGCTGGGCTGTTTATTTTTTCGCAGAAGGTCATGGTATCTTCCGGATTCTTCGGATACGGATTCAGCCTTGGTGGTTTTCATATGGGCAACGGTCTGATTATGGTGCCTTTTATCATCGGGGTAGTCTGGATGTTTGCATCCGGGGGGAGTATTGCGTCGAAGATATTTACGGCGGCGGGGGTATTTATCGTTGTCGTGGCGGTCATCATGACTACACATATTTCTCTGGTACATGTTACTCTGTACGAGTGGGTGGTGATCTTAGTGCTGATTTTCGGCGGCGCAGGATTGCTTGCGAGGATTCTTTTCAGGGCAAGGCCCGCATCGGATGATAGACGGCAGGATGATCCCGGTCGTCAGATCGAGGAGACGAAATCCAGAGTCGACGCAATTGAGGATGAATTGGAGTGTATGAAAAGGGAGAAGAGATAATAAAAAATATGATACCCTGCATATACTTGTAATAACAATAGTATGCAGGGTATTATTATGCGTAAAAAGAAAACACATTGGAACGATAAGATTAAACTTGCGATGTGTGAATTAGAAGGAAAAATGCAGAAAGATTACGCAACAGGCGGGAATGAGCGGGTATGGCCGGCACCGGATCAGGTAGAAGCATGGACAGCACAGCGGCAGAGAGAGAAAAGCAGCGGCCGGTATTGCGGCAGTCAGCACTGTGGCAGCAGTGTGCCCTCCGAATACCGGACAAAGGAGGAGCAGAAACGAAAGGGATTTGTGCAGAATGTATTGATGCAGGTGGCGAAGTCGGCGGCATTTGCGCTGGCAACCGTTGCGCTGATACAGGGAGTGGTTAAGGTGCTGCCGGATTCCATTACGGTCAGCAGCTCCGTGGGCGGTCGGGAACTGCCGATCTATTGTGTGGAGACGGATAAAAAACAGGTGGCCCTCAGCTTCGATGCTGCATGGGGGAATGGTCGGTTGATGGAACGGGATTTCCGTGATAGAGTGCATATTTGTGTAGCAGTGAAATAAGGATTTGTGACTGGCAGGAAGGTATCGGCGAAAAAATCGTGGATACTTTTTTTGTGTTTCCCTGCTTTTGTGTTCCTGCGCTTCCTCATGTACAAAGCACAGTCCCTGTGCCGGGTACTCCCGAGAAAGGAGGGCTAAAAGATGAATGACACAGCAAAAAGAAGGCTCAGGCTGAAAGAAATCCATAATAACACCTACGACACGGACGAGGTTCTTGAACTGCTTAAAGGTTTTGAGGGAACGAACCATTATGGTGGTGCTGCGGCGTTCGTATGTGCGTTGCTGAGCATACAGCCCGAAAATATCTGGTCGCTATTTGAATACGTTAAGGGAAAATAGAGATTCTATCCGGACGAGTGGATAAATATGGAAATTCCGTACACAACAGAGAAAGGAGATTATTACACAAATGAACAACGTAAAGTATTACAGTATCAATGAAGACGCAGCTCGCTGCGCAAAGGAGCTAAACAGTTTTTATGGAATGCATATCAGTTACAAACCGCTTTGGCACACGTTGATAGAGCGCAACATGAGGAAAGAAGACTTAAGGCTTGCCGCCGGACTGACCACAAATATGATTGCCAATATGGGTAAGGAAGGGAAGAATATCAGCATGGACAAACTTGCCCATATCTGCGTGGCACTGGATTGTGATATTACGGACGTGATTGGGTTGGCCAGCGACGAGCCTTCCACCATAGGAGGGAACGATAATGGGGAAATTAATAGAAAGAATTACTGAGAACAGCATTGATTATATTCTGGTAGGCGATTACTATATTCCGGACTTAAAATTGCCAGCGGAAAATCGCCCCATCGGACGTTATGGGCGGCTGCACAAGGAATATCTCAAGCAGGAGCATCCGGCACGGTACACTTCCCTATTCTTGACTGGGGAGTTATGGACATACCTTGCCGACCTGAGCGAGCAGGCTGAGGAACGGCTGCTCTTATCATAGAGCAAATGAAAGCTGCCGAGGGAGTGACTGAGGGACTGAAAAGCCGAAATCAATGGGTAGGGCAGATGAATAATATCCGTAACCGGGCAGAGGAAATTATAAGGAGTGAATTGATATATATTTGATTGCGACATGGAGCGACCAGATGGATGAATGACTGGTTCCTCTAATTCTTTTTACGATCTAATACCGCCTGAATCATGATGGCAGCGATTTCCTGTTCGCCGGGTGATGTGTTTTCCCAAAGCTCTGTCAATTCCCTGATTTTACTGATTTCATTATTTGCCAGAGAATCTTGGAGAAGATAATCAGGGGAGATTTTTAGTGCATTGCAAATATTTATAAATACTGGCAAGCTTGGAACCTTCGTCCCACCTTCAATCTGCCGAAGATAGGTTGCGTTGACGTTGCATAGCTCTGAAAGCTTGTCAGCCGTGAGTCCCCGGTTCTTTCTCACTATGTTAATCCGTTTGCCTAATCCTTTACTTTCCATTTGTTCACCCATTTCATAAGCTGTTAGCATTTATTTTGTTCTCTTTTAGACTATATTAAACATAGGGATTGCAATAGATACTATAAGACTATATAATATAAGCCAATAGACTATAAAACATGAATAAGGAATAGTAAAATGGAATGGGACTACTTTAAAGACAAATTTTTGTTTTACTGAATGACAGGGAGGATTTGTGAATTGTTATTTTGGACGCAGACGAGCGGAATAATCTGCTTACTGGCAGGACGGGCGGGAATGTAGTTGAACTTGTGTGCTGGGAAGCCACAGATAAAGAGGACAAATGGAAGAACACAAACTGACGGTTTTTATGGGCGTGGTGTTATTAAAAAAGCGCTGCCACGGATTCGTTTGCAAGGCAAGTGGTTGGAACGGGCAGGATTTGTACAGGAGATAAAATCAAAGTGAATTGTCAGTCGGGGCAGCTTATTATCACAAAGGATGATCCGGAACCAGGCATCGGAATGAAAAATAGATAAATATGGAGATTTTAGGATGTATTTCTTAGATAGCCTATTCCATCTGGAAAAGTATTTTATAAGGTCACATATCAGGATGAAGACAAGGATTCTTACATTCCATATTTATGTGATCTTTTTTTGCGATTGGAAAGGAGGATAGAATCAGAGTCAAATTACGGAGAATTATATAAGAGTTGCTTGAAATGTGTGAATGCAGGAAGAAAGAAAAGAGGGAATGACAGTGAGGAATTTGAAAAAAACAACAAGCAGAACAATATGTGTGCTTTTGACTGCGGTGATGCTGTGTGCGGATACGGGAGTGACAGTATATGCGACATCGGGAGCGGAGCAAAAAGTTTTAGAGGGAGTCGTGGAGGAAATTTCGACGGGAGAAAAGCAAACAGAAGAAGGCCAGGCAGAGGAGCCTTCCAAGGAAGATGAGCGAACAGAAGGGGATATAACGAAAGAAGGAGAGACAGGAGAATCTTCTTCGGAGAAAATGCCGGTGAAAGGAGAAAATACGGACGAAAAATCCGATGAAGAGAATGCGGAAACAGGTGTAACAGAAGAAAATCCTGTGACGAAAGAAGGGACGGAGGCAGAGAATCCTGATGTTGAAGATGAGGAAAACATAGGGGATGCGTCGATAGAAGAATCTGTGTCGGAAAATGATGTAGAAGGAGATTTGGAAGATAATTTGGAGGTCGAAGTTAATGCTTTCAGAGATAATATTGCAAGTGGTGAGTATAAAAAAATGGCAACAATATAATCTGGACCATTACTGCGGATGGGATATTGACGGTAGAGGGAGAAGGTGATTTTTCGGATAATTACAGGATACCTTGGCGTGATTATAGCCACTCTATTAAATCTGCTGAAGTAAATGTTAAAGGTATGACGAATGCTTCCTATATGTTTTATGACTGCAGCAACCTGACGAGTGTAGATGTGAGCGGCTTTGATACGAGTGAAGTAACAGATATGAGTTATATGTTTCATCAATGTAGTAGTCTGACAAATTTAGATGTGAGCGGTTTCGATACGAGCAAAGTAACAGATATGGATCATATGTTTAGTTATTGTAAAAATCTGATAAATTTGGATGTGAGTGGCTTTGACACGAGTCAAGTAACAGATATGGATCATATGTTTGGTGGCTGTATCAACTTGATGAGCTTGGATGTGAGTGGTTTTGACACGAGTGAAGTAACAAATATGTGGGCGATGTTTAATGGATGTGTCAGCCTGATCAACTTGGATGTGAGCGGCTTTGACACAGGTCAAGTAACAAGTATGGGTTGGATGTTTAACCGTTGTATCAGTCTGACAAGTTTGGACGTGAGTGGCTTTGACACGAGTCAAGTAACAGATATGAGGTACATGTTTAAAGATTGTATCAGTTTGACAAGTTTGGACACAAGTGGCTTCACTGGTAATATTTCAGAGATGTATGCTATGTTTAAAGGCTGTGGCAATTTGACAAGCCTTGATTTAAGTGGGCTGGCTGTTAGTAAAGGGGTTCAGACTGATGATGTGTTTACAGGGTGCACAAGTTTGACTACAATTCATACCCCGCTTAATCTTGAACGGTCAATTACGCTGCCCGGGGAATCGACAGATATATGGTATCAGATGGATGGAGCAGAAATTACAGAACTCCCGATGTATTTAAATTACAGTATTGTGATAAGCAAAAATGAAATACCGGTTATTAAATCAGCGTTAACGGCAACGAAAACAAAGACAAATTATGGCTGTGGAGATCGGGTGGATATCGATGATTTGACTGTAACGTATTATGATGCTGACGGTATAGGAACTAAAATAACAGAGGGCTATTCTACAAATGCGGATGAGATAGATATGTCTACCTTGGGCATCAAGATATTGAAGATAACTTATAATGGTTTGACCGCAACAGTGATGTTAAATGTCAAAAGCGGTTTCAATGGAAGTTTTGGCGCTATTACATGGGTCATTGATGTGGATGGGAAATTAACGGTGGATGGAACGGGTGATTTTTCAGATGATGACGGTTATTTCAATCAGGAGAGAGCACCGTGGTATGATTATGCGGATGATATCATATCTGCGGAAGTAAATGTTACAGATATGACGAACGCCTCTTATATGTTTAACGGGTGCAAGTATATTACAAGTATAAGTTTAGCGGGGGTTGATACGAGCAGAGTAACAAATATGGGCGGGATGTTTTATGATTGTGAGAGTCTGAAACGTTTGGATTTGAGCGGTTTAGACACGAGTCAGGTAACAAATATGTCTGAGATGTTTTATAATTGCAATAGTCTAAAAAGTTTGAATGTGAGCGGCTTTGATACAAGCCAAGTAACGAATACGAGAAGGATGTTTTATGATTGTGAGAGTATGAAAAGTTTGGATGTGAGCGGCTTAGACACGAGTCAAGTAACGGAAATGGCTGGTATGTTTAGCGGGTGTAGCAGCCTAACAACCTTGGATGTGAGTGGCTTTAACACAAGCCAAGTAACAAGTATGTGGGATATGTTTAATAATTGCGAGAGCTTAACCAACTTGGATGTGAGCGGTTTAGACACGAGTCAAGTAATAGATATGGCTGGTATGTTTAGTGGGTGTAGCAGTCTAACCAACTTGGATGTGAGCGGCTTTGACACGAGCCAAGTAACAGATATGGCTGATATGTTTAGTGAGTGTAACAGTCTAACTAGCCTAGATGTGACTGGTTTCGATACAAGTAATGTAATAGATAGAGAATATGGTGGATGGCAAGGTATGGATGGAATGTTTTCATCTTGTAGCAATTTGGCAAGCTTGGACATAAATAGTTTCAATATGAGTAAATTAGACAGCGTATCTGGTATGTTTATTGGTTGCACAAGCCTTGCAACAATTTATACTCCATGCAATATAAAATGTCCAGTTTCCCTCTCAGGGTCGTGGAATACAAAAGATATTTGGTATGATGAAGACGGGAATAAATATACAGAATTACCACAGAATCTGGACTACAGCATTCTCATCAGAAGAAATAAAATGCCTACTTTCGGTGAAATTGAGGCAAAAAAAGTAGAAACCGATTATATCTGCGGTGATACGGTCCATATTGATGATTTAACGGTATTATATTATGATGATTACGGCGTAGCGCATACACTTGGGAGCGGTGAATATGCAACTAACGTTGATGAAATCGATATGTCAACGGCAGGAGAGAAAACATTAATTATAACCTATAATGATGGCTGGGACATTCTCACTTATAGAATCAAACTGACTGTAGCAAAGTATATGTTGAATGCTGACAATGTAATGATAACGCTGTCAGACACCTCGGATTATGTTTATGACGGAAATCCCAAAATACCTGAGGTAACGGTAGTGTATGTACTTGACAGTTACGCTGTAAGCGAAAATTCCACAACTGGCAGATATATCACATTGGAGAAAGACAGAGACTACACCGTAACCTATGAAAACAATACAGACGCATTTGAAACCAATGCGGATATAGAGATGGCGAAAAATGCTCCCAGAGCCATTATTACAGGAAAGAATCAGTATGGCGGAACAATCAGCAAATACTTTTCCATTCGAAAAGCAGAAGCGCCAAGGGGAGAGGAACAGGCTGTATTGATTCAGGACTTTGGTGAGGTACAAGAAGGACGTACATTTGATCTCTCGGGATGTTTTGCAGATTATGGCAGTAAGACCAGATATTCGGTGGGACTGCCTATAGAGGACAATACGGTGCCCGGCAGTGTGCTTTCCGGGAAAGTTTCAGTGGATAAGAACGGCATTTTAACCTACGGAACAAATGCGGGAAAGGCCGGGGATTTTGCAATCATTCCAATCGTGGTTTCTTTCTCCAATTATAAAAGTGCCGGTCTTAATGTGAAAATCATATTTGATAAGCTGACACTGACGGTAGCCGATCCCATGGCTGTCCCAGAATCTGAAAGGCAGCTTGTTGCAGGCTCAAAGGTCACCCTGACATGCGAAACGGCAGGCGCGGGGATTTATTATACGACAGGTGACAGTGAGAAAGCATTGGCAGATCCGACGAAAAAAGACATTCGATATACAGAACCGATTACCATCGACAAAGATATGTATATAAAGGCAGTGGCCATAAAAGACGGCAACCGGAGCAAAATAGTTACGCTTCATTATACTGTAATTGATGCGGCAGATAAAGTTTTAAGACCTTATGCTGTTCCGGGACAGGGTACAGTCGAGAACGGGACGAAAGTGGAATTAAAGTGCGATACACCTGCTGCGGAAATTTATTATGTGACGGGTCAGAATGTGGATATGCTCGGCGCTGTGCCTGTGGATGATGCCCATAAGTATACGGAACCGATTGAGATTACTAAGGATATGGTAATTAAAGCGATTGCCAAAAAAGACGGTATGAAGGACAGTGACCTTTCGACATTCAAATATAAGACCAAAGTGATACTTGATGCGCCTGTGGCTGATCCGGATCCCGGCATAGTTGACCGGGGAAGTTACATATCTTTGAAAGCTGGCAGCAATGTCAACATTTACTATACAATGGATCTGAGTAATCCAGTGACGTCAGGATCGGCAAAGCTTTATGAGAAAAAGATTCGGGTTGACGGTGATCCAGGCAGTTCCATAGTTATTAAGGCCGTTGCGGAAAAGGACGGTATTTATAGTGAGACTGCTGTCTTTACCTACACGGTTTCCGAAAATATAGTAAAAGGTTTACAGGTTATGCTGGCAGGCGATGACGAATTTACCTACACTGGAAGAGCCATTACTCCCGCAGTCATCGTTACTTATAATGGGGAAGAACTTACGGAAGGCAAAGACTATACGGTACGGTACAGCAATAATGTGAAAGCGGCGGATAAAAATGCGGGCAAGGCACCCAAGATCACGGTAACCGGCAAAGGCAATTTGACCAATAGCAGAAGTGTTACTTTCTGCATTGCACCCAAGGACATTGGAGATGAAGTGGATGTAGTGGGTGGAAACATTGTGGTTGTGCAAGGAAAGACTGCTTCGCCTGTACTGTTTTATGACGGTGTGAAGCTGACTGCGAAGGATTTTGTGAACCCGGATGCTAAGAAGAAATATAATCAGGATGATACGGTGACGATTACAGGGAAGGGTAACTTCGAAGGGACGCGCGATATCGATGTCAAGGTTGTCAATAAGGCGGATTTGAAGAAATTCACTGTTACTATCAATAATCAGGCATTAAAAGAGGAACCCTTGGTTTATGACGGTGAAGCAAAAACATTAGATGGTTATTTCGAGGTTTTTGACAAAGCAGATAAATCAAGTCCTTTAGAAGAGTCTAGTGATTATACAGTCATTTATCCTAGGAATAATATCAATGCGGGCAAAGTAAAGTTTACGGTTATAGGATTAGGTGAATATTACGGAACGGTTACTAAGACTTACACGATTAAGCCCAGAGTTGTTAAAACAGAGGCGGACGGCAATATGGAAGTGAACGTAGATGATGGTGATAATTACTCTTTCAGAAATGGCGGTGTTACAATACCTGATTTAACTGTCATCTGCGATGGCGATGTCCTGGTTCCGGGAAAAGATTATAAGGTTACATATAGCAACAACAAGAAAATCTGTACGGATAGCAAGGCAAAATGCACCATATCCTTCACGGGCAATTATAAAGGTAGCAAAGCGCTTACGCGGAAATTTAATGTTATTCCTGCTGTGCTGGATGATGTCGATCAGGTTAACGGATCGGAAATCGTTGCAGTCGGCGACATGGTTTATAAAGGCAAACCCGGCGCTTATAAGTCAGTGCCTTATGTGACTGCAAACGGTGTACTGCTGAAATCCGCTGATTATAAGGTGTCTTATTATCAAGATCAAGACATGACACAGGTGATTGACGGCAAGACTGATTCGAGTTCGGTTGATCTTGCTGAAAGCGATAAGCAGACTGTGTATGTGAAGATTGAAGGTAAGGGGAACTACGAAGGCACTTTAACTGCGGCGTACAATGTCTACAGATTAACGGAGGATGTCATTGATCTTTCAAAGGCAAAGATAAATTTTGTTGGAGGAAATAGAGTAGCATATACCGGGGAAAGCGTTGAGCCTGAAATAGAGGTTATGTACAAGTCAGGAAAAGAATGGAAAAAAGTAGATGCCGATGATATTGGGGCATACGTGAAGGTTACTTATATCAATAATTTGAACAAGGGCAAGGCATCTGTAATGATCAATGGCAACGGCGGCAAATACGCGTGCAGCAAAACCGCAGTGTTCAGCATTGTGCCAAAGAGCATGAAGTAAAAAAGAAATGATTTACGAGAAAAGTACCGAAATCTTCGGGTTGCGGTACTTAAGATAATAAAAGCGTAGCGGTATGCGGATAGTATGATAACCAAATAAGGATTCGGGAAAGCAGTTATCTTGATGGCGGTGTGGATCGTCAAGGTGGCTGCTTTCTTTTGCTTGGACGGGCTTCACAGATAGTATTCGGTAGAACCCTATACAGGTTCAGATAAAGACCATTACAGGCAGAATTTCCATGAGGGCGGCTAAGAGTGGTAGCCTATTTCTAAAAAAACGGTATGATTGCGTGACCGATATTGAGTAAAAATATATGTGATTGCAGACTATACAGTTCGCATATAAATAACAAAACGGAACCTGCTACAAAATCAAATAAGGAGGTTAACAGATGAAAGAGCCAAGCACATATAAAGTCGTCAGGGAATATGGCAATCAATACGGGTTGGAAGAACTAATGCGGCGGATTATACGTTGTCATCTCGGGGAAAGTAATTATGCCGAAAGGGCAGGTGTGCAATTCCCGGAATCCAAGGTAGATGATTATGGCGTGCAGCTTACCGGATAAAGAGCATATGCCTGAAAATAATAACCAGTTAAAAACAGCATTATACATTCGTCTTTCGAGAGAAGACGGCGACAAATCGGAGAGCCTGAGTATAAGCAATCAGCGTTTGCAACTGATGGAATATGTCAGCAGGAAGACGGATTTGTACCTGTATGATACATACATAGATGATGGCTATACAGGAACTAATTTTAATCGTCCTGCTTTCGAACGGATGATTAAGGATATTGAGTCCAGAAATGTACAGTGTGTGGTTGTCAAAGATTTGTCCAGACTGGGCAGAAACATGCCAGAGGTTTCAAGGTACATAAACGAGTATTTCCCGGCTAAAAAAGTTCGCTTTATTGCCATAAACGACAGTGTGGATAGAAAGTATTACGATAACGACGCCAGTGAAGATATGATGATTGATGTCAAAAATATGTTTAATGGTTTTTATCCAAAAGATATATCCAAAAAGGTACGCTCGACTTTCAGAACCAAACAAAGCAATGGTCAGTTTATAGGTGCGTTTGCCAGCTTTGGATATGTTAAGTCGACCAAGGACCACAACAAACTGGAAGTTGATGAGTATGCGGCCGGTATCGTAAGGCGTATTTTTGCCATGTATGTCAAAGGCATAGGACAGAATACAATCGCAAAAATTCTAAATGAGGAGAACATACCATGTCCGTCAGAATACAAGAAGCAGCAAGGGCTCAACTATCATAACAGCAACCGGCTTGATGCAACCTCTTATTGGACATATTCTACGATAAGAAATATTTTAAAGAATGAAATTTATATTGGAAATATGGTGCAGAATAAGAGCTTTAGGCAGATGTGCAAGAAAAGTGCGGTAAGCCTTCCCAAGGAGCAGTGGATTGTTGTTGAGAACACGCACGAGCCGATTATAGATAGGGATACATGGGATAAAGTTCAGGACTTGTTGAAGAGAAATACAAGGCATACCAGTCTTACAGAAAATGTCCACATGTTTGCAGGTTATTTGAAGTGCGGTGACTGTGGGCGTGCCATGGTTAAAATTAGACGTAAAGGTGTCTGCTTCTTTAACTGCGGCAGTTATAACCGGTACGGAAAGAAATTCTGCAGCATTCACAGTATCACGGAACAGGAGCTGGAGGGAATCGTACTGGATGATTTGAATCTGATTATCAGTTCTGTAAAGGATATCAGCCGGCTGATTGAAGAAGAAAACCAGAAGCAAAGAAAGAATCATGCAGATTTTCTGGGAGATATCTCTAAGTATCAGGTAGAAATTGACCGACTCGTAATGAAGAAGGAACGTGCCTACGAAGATTATTCAGACGGCCTCATTACAAGAGATGACTACATGAGGTACAGAGATAAATATGAGCAACAGATTAGTACTGCCCGCTCTGCGATTGAAAAAATCAATCAGTTGAAAAGCCAGGTGCCTGCAAAGAATCCATGGATTGAAAAACTGCTGCAATATGAGAAGCTGTACCGCCTTGACAGGGATATAGTAGTGGAAATGATTTCCATGATTTACATCTATGAGGACAATACGATTAAGATTGTCTATAACTTCTCTGACGAATTGGAAGCATTATTAAACCGGCATGCCTGCAGTGATTAGCGGGCTGCCGGTTTTGTGTGAATCCATTAGTGGAAATATTAACGGCTTTTGCATAACAGAATCAATGAAATAAGATATCCATAGTGAGGTAAAGCGGTTGTATTTGCAGTGAATATTGCCTATAATAGAATCAAGAGCGGAGATGTGAAGGGTGGATGTGTTGAAACTGTAAAGTCTATGCGGCTCCGTTTGCTGTATTTTGAACGAGGATGATATCAATTATGTGGAAGCGAATAAGTTGGATAAAGGCATAGATTCTATTAAATCGACCGAACTGTGTCACACGAAAAGGCAATGCGAATGATACAGGAGAAATTAAAGGAGGGTTGAGTGTGAAAATTTATTTAGATAACTGTTGTTATAACAGACCTTTTGATGACCAGAGTCAGATAAAAATTCATCTTGAGGCACAAGCCAAATTATATATTCAAGCTAAGATTAGAGAAGGAGCCTATGATTTAGTTTGGTCTTACATTTTGGATTATGAAAATGGGAAAAATCCATATGAGGAAAAACGACTTGCGATTGCTCCATGGAAGACGATTGCATCCTCGTGTATCGCGGAAGAAACAGAGGATATTCTCTCATTTGCAGAATCACTTGCTTCCAAGGGAATAAAGACATTTGATGCTTTGCACATTTCCTGTGCGGTAGCGGCTGAGTGTGAATATTATTTAACTACTGATAAAAAGTTGTTGAATACACCAGTACCGGAAATAAAGATTGTTAATCCTGTTGTTTTTGTAAGTGAAATGGAGGGATAAATATGAGAACAGATACTGTGGTTAAGCAGGAAGGGATAAATGCGTTAATTGCCCAATTAGGTTATGTTGATGCGGAACGTTTTATTGCTTTGATAAACAGCGAGTCTTTTGATTATACAAAATGGCGAGAACAGTTTTTGGATGCAGAATCTAGTGTGCGTGAACTAAGCCGAAAGGCTATGATGTATTCTGAAAAAAATGTTTAACTGTTAGTTTGGAAAAAGGACAGTGTCATGGGGTCCTGTCCTTTTCCATTAACAGTCCATCACCGTGGGGGAATGAGGATACTGGCCGGATTCTGGAGATTCTTAAGAAGCATAATGTGAAAGTGACGTTCTTCATGACCGGCGGATGGGTGGAGAGCTACCCGGATGACGTGAAGGCAATTCTGGCGGACGGGCACGACCTGGGCAACCACAGCGAGAATCATAAAAATATGTCCCAGCTTTCCGACGAACAGTGTCAGGAAGAGCTGATGAAAGTACATACTAAGGTGCAGGAGCTTACCGGCTATGAGATGTGCCTTTTCAGACCGCCTTATGGAGATTATGACAATCATGTCATAACAAATGCACATAAATGCGGTTATTATCCGATTCAATGGTCGATCGATTCTCTCGATTGGAAGGACTACGGAGTGGACGACATCGTCAAGCGCGTGGTGGAGTCTGATAAGTTGAATAACGGAGCGATTATACTTATGCATAATGGGGCAAAATACACGGCGGACGCGCTGGAGTCGGTCATTACCGGACTGCAGGATAAAGGGTATGAGCTGGTGCCGATCTCGCAGCTGATTTACAAGGACAAATATCACATGAAGGCGGACGGGACGCAGGTGTCAGGGCAGTAAAGGAGTGCAAACGGCACTCTATGAAAGAGGCTGTGCATTAAGCATGCTTAGTGCGCAGCTTCTTTTCGGTTAACGGGATACTGCCGTGGAAGATACTTTAATCAAACCTTGTATATATACAAAATACACATAATTTTTTTGACGTCCATAAATTTTCTGCATAAATTTAACAATTTTTCTGTAAATATTCTCCAGTATGTTATATAATCTGTTTATCAAGAAAAATAGGAGGAATCGTATTATGGCAAAAGAAATGATTGCAATGCTTCTTGCCGGCGGACAAGGTTCACGCCTTTATGCACTTACAGAGAAACTTGCAAAACCAGCAGTTCCTTTTGGCGGTAAATATCGTATCATCGATTTCCCGCTTTCTAACTGCGTCAATTCAGGTATTGATACCGTAGGTATCCTGACCCAGTATCAGCCGCTGGAGTTAAACGAATACATAGGCAACGGCCAGCCGTGGGATTTGGATCGTCTCTATGGAGGAGTGCATGTACTGCCGCCTTATCAGAAAGCGCATGGGTCAGACTGGTATAAAGGCACGGCAAATGCGATTTATCAGAATATATCGTTTATCGAGCGCTATGACCCGAAATACGTTATCATTCTTTCCGGTGATCAGATCTGTAAACAGGACTACAGTGATTTCCTTGAATTCCACAAAGCGAAAAACGCGGAATTCAGTGTTGCCGTTATGGAAGTTCCGTGGGAGGAGGCATCCCGTCTCGGTCTAATGGTAGTGGACGAGAACGATAAGATTACGGAATTTCAGGAGAAACCGAAAAATCCTAAGTCCAATCTGGCTTCCATGGGTATCTATATTTTCAACTGGGATATCCTGAAAAAATATCTGGAAGAGGACGAGGCTGATCCGGAATCCGATAACGACTTCGGTAAGAACATAATCCCTAATCTGCTCCGTGATAATCGTCAGATGTATGCTTATCATTTCGGCGGATACTGGAAAGACGTAGGAACCATTTCTTCCCTGTGGGAAGCGAACATGGAAGTTTTGGACCCTGAACATAGCGGTATTAACCTTTTTGACGAGGGTTGGAAGATCTACAGCCGCAATGCAGGTATGACAGGACACAAGATCAGTGCAGGCGCAGTTGTAGAGAATGCAATGATCACCGATGGGTGCCGGGTCAAGGGTACGGTAAAGCATTCCATTCTTTTTGCCGGCGTAAAGGTAGAAGCCGGTGCGGTGGTGGAAGACGCTGTTATCATGGGCGGCACGACAATCAAGGCGGGCGCGGTTGTGAAGCACTGTATCGTGGCGGAAAATGTGACGATCTGTGAAAATGCCGTAGTAGGTGCAATGCCCACCGGGGACGAAAAGGGCGTAGCGATCATCGCTTCGGGTGTTACCATAGGTGAAAATGTCGTGGTAGGTCCTAATGCTATGGTGAATAATAATGTAGAAGGTGGTGAAGTACAATGATAAAATCAAGCACAAATGTAATCGGTATTATTTTCCCTAACAGTTATGACGCTCTGGTTCCGGAGCTGGTCAGTGTGCGTTTGATGGCTTCTATTCCTTTTGCCAGTCGTTATCGTATCATTGATTTTATCCTGTCCAGTATGACGCACTCAGGCATTGATAATATTTCCGTTATCGTAAATCAGAACTACCATTCATTGATGGACCACTTGGGCTCCGGCCGTGAGTGGGATCTGGTTCGTAAGAATGGTGGTCTGCATATTTTCCCGCCTTTTGCAGAGAAAAAAGTAGACGGGCCTTATGTCGGACGTGCCGGCGCTCTGGCGAATCTTCTGAATTTCTTAAAAGCACAGAAGGAAAAATATGTGGTCATGTCAGATACCAATGTTGTGGTCAATTGTGATTTCAATGCCATGCTTCAGGCACATGCAGACAACAAGGCGGATATCACGATCGCATACAACGAGCAGGAATTGCCGAAGGAACTGCTGGATTATCAGACCAGCGACAGAGTCTTCTATTACACCTTTGATGTGGAACAGGGGCGTATCCGTAAAGTGTACATTAATCCGAAGACAGACGGTGTGCAGAATACTTCCATGAATATTTTTGTCATGGAGCGTGAACTGCTGATCGATCTTGTCAGCAATGCATATATGCAGGGACGGTCCTTCTTTATGCGCGATATTATCATGCCCCAGCTCGGCAAGCTGAACGTACAGGCTTACAAGTATACAGGTTATGTAGCGCGTATCAGCGGTATGAAGAGTTACTTTGAAGAGAATATGAAGCTTCTGGATGACTATAATCTGGACGCTCTGTTTGCGGGAGCTCCTATATATACGAAGATTCGTGGCGATAACCCGACGCATTACAAGGACGGAGCAAAGGTGCAGAACGCGATGATGGCAGATGGCTGTGTGATTGAAGGTGAAGTGGAGAACAGCGTGATCTTCCGTGGCGTTAAGGTCGGCAAAGGCGCTAAGATCAAGAATTGTATCCTGATGCAGGATACCGTGGTGGAGGCCGGCGCGAACGTGGAATATCTCATCACTGACAAGAATGTCACCATCACAGCGGGCAAAGAGATGAAAGGCACCGATACTTTCCCGGTTTATATTGAGAAGTTTAAGACGGTATAGGCAGGCTGCAGGTGCCGAGTCAGTAACATGAACTCTGATAAACCAGTAATATTATAAAGCCGACAGATCTGTGACGAGTAGCAGACTGTCGGCTTTTTGTGGAACTGCTGGCGGAAGTATTAACTGTTTTTCACAATGAAATTGATGAAATAAGATACTGGAATGGTGAAAATGGTTGTATATACGGAGAATATTGTCTATAATAGAATCAAGAGTGGAGGTGCGAAGGATGGATGCATTGAAACATGAAGAAACTTATACCATAGATGATATTTATGCTTTACCGGATGGAGAGCGTGCAGAGCTGATTGATGGAAAGATATATTATATGGCTCCGCCGAGTTGGACGCATCAACGAATAAGTAGTAGATTGCATCAAGTAATCGCGAATTATATTGACAGTAAAAATGGAACATGTCAAGTTTTAGCGGCTCCGTTTGCTGTATTTTTGAATGAAGATGATATAAATTATGTTGAACCGGACATTTCTGTGATTTGTGATGAGTCTAAATTAGATGAAAAAGTCTGTCATGGCGCACCGGATTGGATCATTGAAATTGTATTGCAAAGCAGTAAATCGAGAGATTATATGACAAAGCTGTTTAAATATCGTACAGCAGATGTCAGAGAGTATTGGATTGTTGATCCGGAAAATCGGATGGTTATGGTTTATGAGTTTGAAAAAGATATAGTGGAACAATATAATTTTGGTGAAGAGGTGCCGGTTGGAATATATGATGGTTTTTCAATAAAAGTAGAGTAGTTAAGGCAAAATATAAAGATGAATTAGAAAACGAGTATACTCAGAGCGGACAGCAGTATGGTGCCGGAATCTGTCAGACAAAGCTAATCTGTACGGGGAGGTTACGTATGAATAAAGAATCCTTTTCATTTGTTGTGTATATGATTCATGCCTGTGCCGATAAGTGGAATATGATGCCCTCCGAGGTTTATCGGACATTACAGAGTGTAGGGTGCATTGATGGTTTCCTTGTACCACATTATGATATTCTGCATACACAAGGAACCGGATATATTGTGGATGATATCAAAAAATATCTGAAAGTGCGGGGTGTGGCAGTATGATCGTTTACCATGGATCAACAGAGATTGTGAGAAATCCGGATATAGGACATTCCTATCGGTCGCTTGATTTTGGCATGGGTTTCTATGTAACTACAGTCAGAGAGCAGGCGGAAAGATGGGCAAGGAGAAAGGCACATATTCTTGGAAAAGATAACGCGGTTCTGAATATTTATCGGATGAATGATGTTGCCAGTGAGTTTGTGGTAAAATCTTTTGATGAAGATTTGGTGGAATGGATTGATTTTGTGTGTAAATGTCGGGATGGGAAGAAGGACTATCTGAAGTATGATTTGATATTTGGAAAAGTGGCAAATGATAAGGTGTTTCGGGTAGTAGATATGTATCATACGGGGATCTGGGATAAGGAGCGAACTGCATTGTTAAAATGCAGTTTTTTTAATATACTTAAAGCCGGATACAGCGAATCCGTTTGAGGAGGTAAACATGGATAACAGAGCAGTAGCGAAGAAAATTGCAGGGGAAGCAATCGTACTATTAAAAAACAATGAACACCTTCTACCTTTTCCAAAGGGGCAGAAGGCGGCATTTTTCGGAAGAGCGCAGATTGATACCGTCTATTCCGGAAACGGGTCGGGTGCGGCTCACAAATCGGGATGTAAGACGATATTAGAGGAATGTGAGAAAAAGGGAATTTGTGCAGAACACAGGCTGAAAGAGTATTATGCAGAGCAAATTGCCAAAGATGAGAGTACAAAAGAAAATGAATTCGATTGGGCTGATATAGGCAAAGTGATCGCCAGCGGCGCTATGTATGAAATCTTCGGAAAGTATCATGCGCCCATAGAGGAATATGAGATATCGGAAGAACAGATGAAGACTGCTGGACAGTATACGGACACAGCGGTTCTGGTGCTCGGAAGGAATTCCGGCGGTGAGGAATGCGACAGACATCTGCAGGGAGATTATTATTTGACGGATTCGGAGAAAGATTTGACGGAGCAGGTGTGCGGACATTTTGAAAAGGTAGTCCTGATCTTAAATGTCAATGGACTGGTGGATTTATCATGGGCGGAGGACTATCCGCAGATTAAGAGTATTCTGTTTGCCGGGATTTTAGGGGAGGAAGGCGCTGCTGCACTGGCAGAAATTCTGACCGGAACAGTCAATCCGTCGGGCAGGCTGGCATTTACCATTGCAAGAGAATATGGGGACTATCCGGCAGCCAGACACTTTTCATGGGATAAGGAAAACGAAGAAAGTTTGCTTACCTATGAAAGTTATGGATTAAGCGCAGAGGAAAATGGAAGCACGGGATATGCCAAAAGTCCGGTTACTGTTTACTATGAAGATATCTATGCAGGATATCGATATTTTGATACCTTTGCAAAGGAACCGCTGTATGCCTTCGGCTATGGATTATCTTATACGGAATTTGAAATTAAGTGCCTTGGTGCAGTAAAGGGACAAGAGGGTATTGAAGTACGGGTGTGTATAAGGAATATTGGAAATACAGCAGGTAAGGAAGTCGTACAGCTATATCTGGCAAATAGCAACAGTGCTTATGAACATGCTTTTCAGGAATTAAAAGGATTCGAAAAGACAGAGTTTATACAGCCGGGAGAGGAAGAACAGCTCTGCATTACGGTTCCGTGGAAGGATTGGAGCAGTTATGATGAAGAAAAGGCGGCTTATCTGATCAGGCAGGGGGATTACCGGATTCTGATCGGGAATTCCTCGCGAAATACAAAAGTTGCTGCGCTGGTGCGGGTAGAGCAGGATATTCTCATGGAGCAGTGTACAAACCGCCTCGGTATTAAGGAATGCAATCGTGTGAAGCTGGAATTTCTGACTTGTTTAGGGAAGCGGGGAGAAAGTATCGCTCAGGATAAGGTGATAGAAGGAAACACTCTGGGGAAGATTTTGGAGGGAAATTCTCAGGAGGAGATGATAGAAGGAAATACTCTGGGGAGGATGATGCCGGAGCAGAAGCCGGGCGAAAATACATCGAAATGGGATTCATGTGTACCGGAAATTAGTATAAATCCTGAAGACGTTAAAGTGATGGAGCATATGAATGTTCCGGAAACCTGTGACAGCATAAGGGAAAAGGTTAAGAACCTGTCTGTCGAACAGCTTGCGGCACTCTGCGTGGGATATGGGCCGGGTACGCCATTTGCTGCTTTCCGAGAGGAAAACGATCCGGAAACGATTTACGACCGGAATGGGAAACCGATTACAACCAACAGCCATCCCATCGGATATAATGGTTATGTTTCGCCGGCGATCGAGGAAGCGGGAATCTATTCTGTGTCATATAAGGATGGCCCGGCGGGGATCGGTGAGATGGCATGGCCGTCGGAAATGCTGATGGCTTGTGCATTTAATAAGAAGATGTGGTATGAATTCGGGAACGCCGTAGGAGCGGAGTGCGAAAAACAGCAGGTTGATGTCTGGCTGGCACCGGCGGTAAATCTGTTGAGACACCCTTTGGGTGGGAGAAACTTTGAGTACTTTTCGGAAGATCCCTATTTAACCGGAATCTGTGCCTGTGAGGTGACGAAGGGGGTTCAGAGAAATCATCCGGTTCTGGTCTGCCCCAAGCATTTTGCGGTAAATGAGCAGGAGACCTTCCGCCGGGGAAGCAGCAATAAACATTATGACGCGGCGGATTCCATTTTAAGCGAGCGGGCGGCAAGGGAGATATATCTGAAACCTTTTGAAATGCTGGTAAGAGAGGCGGATGTTGCCTGCCTGATGACATCTTTTAATAAGATCAACGGTGTGTTTGCGGCAGGAAATGCAGACCTTTGCACCCATATCTTAAAGGAGGAATGGGGATACAGAGGTGTGGTCGTCACGGACTGGGGCGATATGGATGTGGTAGTGGACGGCGCGGATGCCGTTGCGGCGGGCAACGATGTGGTCATGCCCGGAGGCCCTCCGGTAATTATGCAGATTCTGCAGGGGTATCAGGAAGGCAGGGTGTCCCGGGGAAATCTGGAGGTCGCGGTCGGGCATTTATTGTATATGACTGAGAAAATATCCGATTCAGCGGGCCATTGATTCTTACGCTTTCGGTTTCCGAAGCACCAGAATGCCGGTCACCAGCAATACGGGGAAGATGACTGCTGTCAGAATACCCATTTTAAGTTCATCCGAAGCGATGCTTGAAATATATCCTACCAGTGTGGGACCGCTGGAGCACCCCAGATCGCCGGCCAGCGCCAGCAGTGCAAACAGGGCGGTTCCGCCGTTTCTAATCGACGCGGCAGCCTTGCTGAAGCTGCCGGGCCACATGATGCCCACGGACAGCCCGCAGATGCCGCAGCCCACAAGAGACAGGGCAGGGGAGGGCGACAGAGAGATCATCAAGTAGGAAAGGATACAGAGGATTCCGCTTCCGATCATGAATCTGTCCAGATCGATCCGGTCCCCGAATTTGCCGTAGAAGGCTCTGGCGCTTCCCATCAGGACGGCAAAGGTCATGGGACCTGCCAGATCGCCCAGCGTCTTACTCACGCCAAGTCCTCTCTCGGCAAAGGTAGACGCCCATTGGCTCACGGACTGTTCGCTGGCGCCTGAACACAGCATCATGAGCATGAGCAGCCAGAAAACTCGGTTTCGGCACAGATCCAGCATGGACATGCCGGCTTCGCCTTCGTCTACCAGCGGCGCGATAGGCGCTTTGGCGAAGATAAAAGCGTTTACGACGGGAATAGTGATCCAGATACAAGTCAGTATTTTCCAATTGGCAATTCCGAATATTCTAAAGAAGAGCGTGGAGAGAAGTACGACTCCCACATGACCCCAGCAATAGAAAGAATGGAGTAGGCTCATCGCCTTTTCCTTATTATCCGTAGGGCAGCTCTCCATGATCGGGCTGACCAGTACTTCCAGCAGCCCGCCTCCGAGGGCGTAGATCATAACGGAGACCAGTAACCCGGCGTAAGTGCTGGGCAGTAGTTCCGGCAGAACGGCGAGCCCCAGGAGCCCTGCCGCGGACAGAATATGGGCGAGCAGAATGGAAGCCCGGTAACCGATCTCATCCACGAAGCCAGCAGACAGCAGATCCACCAGTAGCTGGATACCGAAGTTGAAGGTGATTAGCATGGTGATCTGACTGAGAGGGATGCCGTATACGCTTTCGAAGGTTAAAAACAGTAGAGGAACGAAGTTATTGACGATCGCCTGTACGATATATCCTACGAAACATGCGTAGATTGTCTTTTGATAGTTGGGATTCATGGGACTGCTCCTTGTGTTTTCATATTCTATCAATAAAGCCTTATGATGAAATGTTCCGTTTCATTAAGTCCATGCCTATTATACTATCAGGACTGTCTTTTGCACAGATAATCTTTCTTTTTCTTTCACACTTACATCTTGCTTGTGAATGTGTGAACAGTAACAATATTTTCTTATTTTCCGAAGTGGGGTGTCATTCTTGTTTTTTTCGATTCCCTAGAGTAGAATAGTTGTATCGAGGGGAGGAATTGGTTGTGAAAAAAAGAACAATTGCAGCGTTTATGGCGATGGTGCTGCTTACCGGTACGCTGAGCGCGTGCGGCGCGGGACAAACGAACGATGAAGCTATAACGGAAGAGACTTCTGACGGGCAGCAGGAACAGGCGAAAAACGAAAGCGGGGAAGCAGCCGAAACGGCTGCAGGCGATACACAGTTCGGTCAGAGCACGGCAACGATTCGGGAGATCGGGATCACGCCCTGCGTAGAGCCCTATACGGTGGAACCTGATCTGAGCAATATAGATAACTCGTGGCAGTTCTGGTACGACGATGATGTCAGGGAGAAGCTGGTGAAGAATGGATTTGTCGTGCGCGCAGGGGGCAGCGCCGAGTTTTTTGAGGAATATGAGCAGAATCGGTATCTGCAGCAGGCCAGCTTCGTGACGGTGGATTCTTTGATGCATACCTATCATTTGTATTTCGGGCATCTTCTGAAAAATGTGGAGCGGGACTATCTGTCGGACCGGCTAGGACAGTTGAGCCGGCAAATGCTGGCGGACAGCAAGGAAGCTTATGATCGGCTGAAAGGCAGTGAGTGGGAGAGCGCGGCAAAGCGCAACGTCGCTTTTTTCACCGTAGGAGCGAAGCTGCTTGATGACAGCACGGAGGTAGAGGATTATGTGAAAGACTCCGTGCAGTATGAACTGGGCTGTATCGAAGAGTCGGAGGATATCTTCGAGTCATCGATTACCGGTGAGATGGAGGATTATACGCAGTACATACCGCGAGGCTATTATGAGGGTGATGAGGCGCTGGAACGGTATTTTAAGGCGATGATGTGGTATGGCAGGATTCACTTTGAGCAGGATAAGGAGGACCTGGACAGAAGCGCACTGTTGATTTCACAGGCACTTTCGGAGGATAAGCAGGCTTATGAGCTCTGGCAGTCGATCTATGACGTGACGGCCTTTTTCACAGGAGAGAGTGACGATGCGGACGTGACGGATTATCTTCCGATCATACGGGAGGCATACGGAGAGAATATCACAACTGACACACTTGTCGGAAATGAAAAGGCGTTTGAACAATTTCATTCCATGACGGCTATGCTGCAGATCCCGCAGATCAATTCCGTGCCCATCGGGGACGGGGAGGACAATGTGATTCCGGGTTTCCGGTTTATGGGACAGCGGTTCAGTGTGGATGCCGCAATCATGCAGAAGCTGATCTACAGCGATGTGAAGGAGAACAGTGCCGGGGATAAGCGTATGCTTCCGGACGTGCTGGATGTTCCGGCGGCGCTCGGCAGTGATACGGCGCTTGCGATTCTGGAGGAGAGCGGTGCGGCAGAGTATCGCCGATATTCCGAGAATATGGAGCGGCTCAGGAGTGTTCTGGGAGAGGAAGATCAGGACAGGTGGTCGGCAAGCCTGTATGCCGGCTGGCTCAATACGCTCCGTCCCTTATTGGAGGTAAAAAGTGAGGGATATCCGATGTTCATGCAGGGAGAAGAGTGGGCGAAGAAGAATCTGGAGTGCTTTGCGGGCAGCTTCACGGAGTTAAAGCACGATACCATACTTTATACGAAGCAGGTTATGGCCGAGATGGGCGGCGGTTATGAAGAGGAACCGGACGACAGAGGATATGTGGAGCCGGAACCGCTGGTGTATGCCAGATTTGCCGAGTTGTCAGACAGGACAGCAGAGGGACTGAAGAAATATGGAATGCTCAGTGCTGCGGAGGAAGAGAATCTCTCCCGTCTGTCACAAATCGCGGATCAGCTGTTGACGATCTCGAAGAAAGAACTCCTGGATGAAGTGCCCACGGAGGAAGAATTTGAGTTTATCAGAAGTTACGGCGGTAATATCGAGCATTTCTGGTATGAGGCAGTTAAAGATCAGGCAGACGATCCCGATCAGATATTCAGTGAGGAGTATCAGGCGGCGATCGTGGTGGATATCGCAACAGACCCTAACGGCACCGTGCTGGAAGCGGCGACGGGAAGACCTTCCTTTATGGACGTGATCGTGAAAGTAGACGGTAAGCTGAAGATCGCCAGAGGAAGCGTCTATACCTTTTATCAGTTTGACTGGCCGATGAACGACCGGCTGACAGATTCGAAGTGGCAGACGATGATGGGCATACGGCCCGACGAGGAAGGAGTCTATCACTATGAGAACAAGCCGGTAAAACAGCCGGCGTGGACGGACAGTTATCGGTATCGGTATGAATGGGAATAGAGCGCGAATGAGAAAAGTACTGTTGTGCATAATGGCGTTGGTGGGAACCGGCGCCGTTTTGTATATGCTGTGGATGAACGGAACTTTTTTGCCCCGCTGGATCAGGTGGGAGAGTGGGATAAGCTGTGATCCGGCAGGAAAATATGAAATTACGCTGGAACAGAAAAAGGTTTCTGTTATATATGACACAAATGTCATATGGACTTCTCCGAAGGGAGTCAAAGTGCAGAGCGTTTTATCTGCGGATATAGACGGCGATAAGACGGAGGAAATGATTCTGCTTTGCTGGAAAATCGGACGGTATGGCAGGAGCAAACCGTTCTGGGTGGAGAAGGATGAGAAGAAGTGGTCTCAGCATATCTTCGTATACGGACTGCATGAAGGGGAAGTCAGACCGAAGTGGATGTCTTCGTATATCGGGCAGGATGTCGTAGAGATGACCGTGCGGGAGGGCACAAGGCAGCTTCTGCTGACTGATCCTGATGGTGGATTGAGCAGTTGGATCTGGGATTCGTGGGGATTTGCAAAAGAAACGACAGAAGTGTCATTTGTTGCGTTTGGTGATAACTTGATTCATGAACCATTATATCGGTATAGCTTACATAATGATGGAAACTTTGACTTTTTATTTGAAAATATAAAGGAGACCATTGCTAAGAGCGATATTGCCGTGATCAATCAGGAGACCCCGCTTACCGATGATCCTGCCATGTACGGTGATTATCCGCGGTTCGGCACACCGGCGCAGGTGGGGGAGGCAATAGCGGATGCCGGGTTTGATGTGGTGGCATGTGCCACTAATCATGCCCTTGACCGGGGAATGGCGGGGATTGATTTTACGAAGAAGTTTTTTGAGGAGCGTAATATTATTTGTCTCGGGATACAGACCGGAGAGGAGAGGGAATACAAACCATATGACATGATTGTCAGAAATGGAATCCGGTTTGCGATGCTCAACTATACATACGGCACAAACGGAATCGGGATTCCTGAGGAGGTCCCTGATTCGGTGCATCTGCTTGCCGACGAAGACAGGGTCAGAGAGGATATCGGGGAGGCAAAATCACAAAGCGATGTCGTAATCGTTTTTGCACATTGGGGGACGGAATATGAGGAGGAACCCGATGATTTTCAGAAGAAGTGGGCGGAGATTTTCCTGGAGAGTGGAGTGGATGTAGTCATCGGCACCCATCCTCATGCGCTGCAGCCTTATGAAGTCCTGCGGGATGACAGCGGACATGAGATGTTGGTTTATTATTCCATCGGAAACTACATCAGCGCCCAGCCGGAGCAGTCCTGTGTGAAGGGCGGCATGGCTGAATTTACCGTATCGCTCACGGCCGACGGGTACGCGGTTACCGAATATAATCTCAGGCCACTTGCGATAACGTGGCAGGAGGGCGGGAAGTGCACGGTGGATTTTGCACAGCCGTAAGAGACGGCTTGCATATTTCCACAAAATATAGTATATATAGATAGACCGTAGTGCAACAGAATAACAGGGGCGCTGGACACAAGTCTGGCTGAGATGCAGAGGCGTAATGTCGCTTCCGGTCCCTTGAACCTGATCCGGGTAATGCCGGCGTAGGAAGAATATTCGACGTAGCAGTCTGACTGTAGGTCGGACTGTGACTATTTGAGCAACAGAATAGTAGTCGTTTTTTTCGTACCGCGTTATGCCTGAATGCACGCGGTACATTTTATCAGGAGGAAACGACTATGGCACAAAAAACAAACAAAATCCGTGCGCTGACTGAGGGCGCTATCATGATCGCTGCGGCGACTGTACTGGGATATTTTCGGATATTCCGTTTTCCGTTCGGCGGTTCCGTTGATCTGGCACTGGTACCGATTCTGGTGTACTGCTTACGCTGGGGACCGCGGTATTCGCTGCTGTGCTGTTTTGTCAACGGTGTGCTGCAGTATTTTCTGGGCGGAGGCATTGCGATCTCATGGCAGTCCATGCTGCTTGATTATGTGGTGGCTTATACGTTAGTATTCTTATGCGGATTCGGCGCCGGTAAGAAATTGGGCTGGCTGTGGGGCACCGTTCTGGGGTCCTTCGGACGATGGATATCACTGACCCTGTCAGGGGGACTATTGTGGTATATGTATATGCCTGAGACTTTTCTGGGGATGCCGATGGTGAACCCGTGGGTATATTCCATATTGTTAAACGGCGTGCTTGTGCTTGCCGTGATGGCGGTTGATCTTGTCGTGCTGGGCGCCATGCAGAGTGTTCCGGCGCTTCGACGGCTGGTTTTAGCCTGTCAGACGGAAAAGAAGTGCAAGTCTGAAACAGAACAATAGCTTCGGTTGACTTCGCGTTCAGAGCAGGCGTGTTCAGGCATTATGAAATGTATGGGAGATATTCTGTCAGGCAATGTGCAAAAGAGACGGCGGAGGGGCGTATTATGTTCAAGAAATATAGACAAACAGACTTTTTATCCGGAGATATTTTCCTGCCGATGATACAGTTTGCGATTCCGCTTCTTTTTTCTACGTTGTTTCAGCAATTATATAATACGATCGACACGCTGATTGTCGGGCGTACATTAGGAGAGGCGGCGCTGGCGGCGATCGGTGCATCCTCGCCGATTTATGATATGTTGATAGGGTTTGCGCTGGGATTCGGCAACGGTCTTGCCATTGTGACGGCCCGGTGTTTCGGTTCCCGAGATGAGAAGATGTTAAAGGATTCCGCTGCCGCGGCTATGGTGATCGGTGTGGCTGTCGTGGTGCTGATTACCTTGCTGTCGCAGGTTGTGTTGAGGCCACTATTGCAGATCTTACATACGCCGGAGGAAGTGATAGATGAGGCGTACCGGTATATCTCTATCATCACGCGATATACGCTGGTTATGTTTGCTTACAATTTATGTGCGGGATTGCTGCGGGCGATCGGCAACAGCCTTATGCCGCTCATCTTTCTGATTATTTCGTCCTTTGCCAATATTGTGCTGGATTATGTGTTTATTGTGGTCATGGGCAGAGGACTTGGCGGGGCTGCCGAAGCGACAGCGATTGCACAGGGCATTTCCGTGCTGCTCTGCCTGATTTATATTGCGAAAGCAGTACCCATTTTGATACCGAAAAAGGAAAACTTCAAGGTCGATATGCCTTTATATAAGGAAATGACGGCGCAAGGGTTTTCCACGGCATTTATGA
>CAMWMS010000010.1 GCA_947175435.1 uncultured Lachnospiraceae bacterium
TTTGATGTATTAAAGCTGCTTACGTCAAGACTACTCAGGTTACTACAACCGTTAAACATATACCACATATCAGTTACATTTGATGTATTAAAACTGCTTAAGTCAAGACTGCTCAGATTACTACAATACTCAAACATAAATTCCATACCAATTACTTTTGATGTGTTAAAGTTACTTAAATCAAGGCTGCTCAGATTACGACAACCGGAAAACATATAGGCCATGTTAGTTACATTTGATGTATTAAAACTGCTTAAGTCAAGGCTGCTCAAATTACTGCAGCCACGAAACATATCGCTCATATCAGTTACTTTTGCCGTATTAAAGCTGCTTAAATTAAGGCTGCTCAGATTACTGCAGCCACGAAACATATAACTCATAGTAGTTACTTTTGCTGTATTAAAGCTGCTTAAATCAAGGCTGCTCAGACTACTGCAATACTCAAACATACAGCTCATTCTTGTTACATTAGATGTATCAAAGTTACTTAAATCCAAAGCGATTAGATTGCTGCAACCAGCAAACATTCCATGAGCATTCGTCATGCCAGTTACGCGCACTTCTGCGGATTTAACTGAATTCCTATATTCATACCATGGTACATATTGACCAGAATCATTTACATTACCGTTTCCTACCACCGTCAGCTTCCCACTCGCATCTATTACCCATTTGATATTCTTATAACTGCCGCTTGCGATGTCATCAGAAGCAAGCTGAACACATAGTTCATCTTCGATTTGATCCTCGTCTATTTGAGCCCCATCTGCCAGATTTTTCTTCGCTTCGCTTTCGTTCGTCTTACCGCCCGCTTCGTCTTCCGAAACAATCTGCCCATCGTCTTCCTCATCCTGCCCTGTTTCCGTTTCCTCTGCATCGAGTAACTGTTCTTCCTGCGTTTCACCTTCCTTTTCTTCCACAGATTCTCCACTATCCGCAGAATCTTCCTTCTCTGAAGTATCTGTCTGCGAACCCTCTTTCTCGTCAGCCCCCTCAACAGATTCGGGGTCTTCCGCAACTTCTACGGAATCCCCTTTCTCTTCACTTTCCAAACCATCTTCTCCATTTGGTTTTTCCGCTTCCTTGGGTTGTGTGTCCTGTATTTCTTCAAACGCTGCATCTTCTTGTGCCGCAAATGCCAAACTGCCCGCAGAACTTAACTCTGTAAAAAACAGTGCCGTACATAATAATACTGTCCATAGTTTTTTATAGTTTTTTCTTCTCATTTGTATTATCTCCTTTATGCAACTCCTAAATTACCAAACCCATTGATTTTATCGGGCTTTCTTCCCTTTATCGAATTAATATCCCAACGCACGGTGGATTCCACCGAGCGTGTCTGTCAAGCAACCTCCATACAATAATTTGCATTGTCGTGATACAGCATACAACATTTTAGGTATATTGTCTACTCAACCAATCATATGCAACTGCTGCAATATTTATATAAACAAAATCCTCCAGCTTATCTTTTACGATTTTTTAACATGAAACCCTCTGTTCTTTTCATCTTCCAACAAACAATGAATTTTTCTCCCATTCCATAACGTCACTTCATGATAAAAGCTGTACGGTTTTCGTACAGCCTTTGATCTTACATTTGCCATCAAGTATTCTACACACATCTCTATATGTGTAATTTATTTTTTTAGCAAATATTCCAATAATATAATAATATTATTCGCACATATCATATACAGAGCGCTGCTATTGTATCATTTTAAACACCGTTCTATCTTCTTCTTATCATGCACGCTGATCTCCGAACCGATCTGCACCTCGATTACCTGTAGCTTCGTGTCCGCCAGAATCGTATGCGGCACCCCTGCAGGCATCTGTATCACATCGCCCGCACCAACACTACGCTCCACGCCATCCACAATCGTCCTGCCCCGGCCGCTGATTACCGTCCAGACTTCATCACGCAGCGCATGGCTATGATAATTCATGCCGTGTCCGGGATTCAGGGTAACCTTAATCGTCATGCTGCCTTCTCCGATATCTATCACCTGAAAACTGCCCCATGACTTTTCTGCAAACATGATCTGCTGATTGATTTCGTCTACATACGGCTTAATATAACTCGACTGATTCTTGTCTGACACAAGAATTCCCTCCGGGCTGGCTGACACTACCACATCCTTCAGACCCATACACAAAACGGGAACATTGAGTTCATTCACCACATGCACGTTCTCGCATCGCTCGTTCAGAATCGCCTTACCGATATGGTCACTCTCCATCGCTTCTGTCAGCGTATTCCATGTCCCCATATCTTTCCACATGCCCGCAAAGCGCATCACTTCGATATGGTGCTCATGTTCTACTACCGCATAGTCAAAACTGATCTTCGTCAGTGAATCATACTTGGCGAAAAGATCCTGATAATCTGTAAACTCAATCAATTCATGGGCACGCCGCAACACATACTCCAGTCTGAAAGCAAATACGCCACCGTTCCAGAGCGCGCCCTGTGCAATATATTCCTTAGCTGTCTCCTCAGTCGGTTTCTCCTTGAACACAGATACTCTGCTGATATTATCTTTACTCTCCGGAATGATATATCCGTATTTAGCGCTGGGATAAGTCGGTTCTATCCCCATGAGCACCAGATTGTCATTCCCGGTCTCTGCACGTTCACCCAGTCTGCGAAGTGCCTCAAAATAGTCTTCTTCCACATAAGGATCTACAGGACAGACCACCACCGCCTCCTGCTCCGATATCCCTCTTACATCATGCAGATATGCCGCCGCAAGAACGATTGCCGGAAAAGTGTCCCTTCTGCATGGTTCCACGCTGACACCTACGTTCTCACCCAACTGATTGTGTATCGCCGACACCTGCGACTTCGATGTCGCAATGGTAATATCGGCCTCTTTATCAACCGATCTGATCTGGCGGTACACCCGTTGTACCATGGATTCATATTCCCCGTCTGCAGTCTTAAAAATCTTAATAAACTGCTTAGAACGAGTATCATTGGAAAGCGGCCACAGACGTTTGCCCGATCCGCCCGATAACAATACGATATTCATACATCGTTCCTCTATGTCTATACTATCGATCAGTGGTCTATGCTGTCAGCATTCCGCTCTATTTGATCATCCGGCTGATCTCCTGCTTTGCGCTCTCCAACTGATTATCCACGCCTCTCTCATAATATGCCTCACTGTCAAATTCACATTCAATATCGGGATCGATTCCGATTCCGTGGATATTATTTCCCTTCGGGGTGTAGTAGGAACTGATCGTCAGCTTCAACGCTGTTCCGTCCGTAAGCGGCAGCACACGCTGCACAATGCCCTTGCCAAACGTAGTCGTGCCGATCAGCGTTCCTTTATCATAGTCTTTGATGGCTCCGGCAAGTATCTCTGATGCGCTTGCCGAATTACCGTTGATCAGCACCACCATCGGAATATCCAACTCTTTCTTACCGTCGCAGGTATACTCATCTCTCTTGCCGTATTTATCTTCCGTATATACGATCAATCCTTTCGGTAGAATCGATCTGGCGATATCTACCACTACCGGAAGACTCCCTCCCGGGTTACTGCGCAGATCCAGAATCAATCCTTTTGCACCGGAGCCTTTGACTACTGCCAGTGCCTCCGTAAACTGATCCGTCGTCACATCGTCGAACTCTGTGATCTGAATATATCCTACTCCGTTATCATATATCTCATATTTGACCGTAGGAGATTCGATCTTGCGTCGCTCCACATTAATCTCCAGATAATCCGTCTCTCCTTCCCGGACAATAGTCAAATGAACGGTAGTGCCTTCCTCGCCCTTTACTCTGGACACGATCTCTGACAATTCCAGTCCCTGAATCATCTCTCCGTCCACCTGATATATGATGTCATTCTCCCGCAGTCCTGCTTCCTCTGCCGGCGTGTTTGCAATTACGCCGTTGATCTTGGCTAACCCGGTGGCGGTATCTAGCTGCAGATAAGCGCCGATTCCATAATAGATTCCTTCTGTATCCGCCAGCAATTCCTTCCACTCTTCCGCAGTATAATAAACCGAATAAGGATCACCCAGAGAAGCCACCAGGCCGGAATACATTCCCTCCGTCATCTCTTCGACGTCAATGTCTTCATCTTTATAATAATACTCGCCAATCACTTCCTCCAAAGCTTCCAGCTTCTCTAAAGTGTCGTCATTTACCAGACTGTTTCCTGCGCTGCCATCCGCACTGGCCGTCTTAGCCGAACGGCTGCCCGCCAGATGATACAGCCTCGTTCCTACATATGCACAGCTTCCCACCAAAGCGGTAATGATTACACCCACCAGAAGACCCAGCAGGAATACACCGCCGCCTTTACTATTCTGACCTCCCGCAGGAGGATAGGGATACTGTGGCGGCACCGACGCTGGCTGCTGATAATAGGGGCTGTTTGTGCTCTGGTTTATGTTTCCCCGGCTGTAATCATTGTTATAGTAGTTATTGTCTCCATTCTGATTCAAATTGATCCTCTCCATATCTCATGATCTTATTTTAAATAATTCCAAGGACTGACATAGCTCCCGTTTAATCGCACACTAAAATGAAGGTGAGGTCCCGTGGATCGTCCCGTACTGCCTACCGCAGCAATATTCTGTCCTTTCGTAACTGCCTGCCCCTTAGATACATACAATGCAGAACAATGCATATATATGGTATACAATCCACTTCCATGGTCGATCATAATATAATTGCCCATGGAACCGCTGTACGCTGCCGCAATCACATCACCGTCATAAGCTGCCAGTATCGCTGTACCGCTGGGCGCTGACATATCTACACCGTTATGGAACTGCTGTGTTCCCAGAATCGGATGAATCCGATTTCCGTATTCATCCGATATTCGCTTATACCCCGGGCAAGGCCACGTAAACATACCGCCGTTATAGATCCTCGCCTGTGCATTCTCTGCCTCCAGCCTCGCCTTTTCCTCGGCTACCGCCTTCTCTAAAGCTGCGATCTCCGCATTCTCCTGCGCGATCATTTCCTCATATTCCTTAATCGCCGCTTCCTTATTGGAGATATCGCCGGATACCGATATGATCTTTGCTTGCTTCTCCTCGATGAGAGAACTGATATTTGCTTCCTCTACTTCCACGGCGCTCTTCGCCTCATCCAGCATTTCCTTCTGTGTTTCCAGCTCTTCCTTACACAGCTCCACCATTTCTCTGGTCTGCACATACTCCTCGAGTTTGTTTCGGTCATACCGCGACAATGACTCGATGTAGTCAGCCTTATTCATCATATCAGCGAAACCCGCTGACGAGAACAGCATCTCCAGATAAAAGGTATCACCCTTCTCATACATAAACCGGATGCGCTTCTTCATCGCCTCGTACTGATCTTCCTGCTGTTTGATCGCTTCGTTCAGTTCCTCAGTGGTCTCCACGATCTGAGCTTCTTTTTCCGTAATCAGTGTATTATATTTCTTAATCTTCTCCTGTATGCTGCTCAATTCACTGTCCAACTGTGTCACATAGGCCGTCAGATCGTTCTTCGACCGCTCCAGCTCCTTCTTCAGCGCCTCCACATCCGTCAGACTGGATTTCAGATTGGAAACCTCTTCCTTCGCTTTCTTGATCTGATCCTCTTTCTCCCGAATGCTCTCATTCGTGACCGCCCGTGCCGGTTCAACATATGTGAACATAATAGCAATTCCCAAAAGCACGCATACTGCTTTCTTCCAATGTCTCATAGGCATTCCTGTGCTCACCGCACCCTATACTCTCAAATGTTTCCTTACCGTAATGATACTTCCCAGAAAACCGATTCCTACACCGATTCCCAGAGAAACCGGCGTCAATACATGAAAAATCTCCTCTACCTTTAAAAAGCTGAGCAACGAAGACAACATCGAAAATCTGGTGGTGATATATTCCATCACAATATTATATAACGTATATATGATCCCCAAGGGAATCGCTGCCCCGACGAGGCCGATCATCATGCCCTCGATCACAAACGGAGATCTGACGAAGAAATCCGTAGCCCCGATATATTTCATAATATTGATCTCTTCCTTACGGACCGAGATACCGATCATAACCGTATTACTGATCAGGAAAACAGATACTGCAAACAGAATTGCTATAATGCCTACAGATACATATGCGATCAGCGCATTCACTCCCGTCAACGTAGTCGCTACAAGCTCGGAACGGTTGACCATCCTGACACCGTCCAGCGATTCTAAGTATGTTACCAGCGCGGACTGCATGGACACATCACTCAGATAGACTTCATACTGTGCGGAATTCTCCAGAGGATTCTCCGTAAAACCATCCTCGTAACCACCCAGATAGTCTGCCTTGAAAGACTCCCATGCCTCCTCGGCGGACACAAAGTCAACCCGGGACACTTCCGGACGTTTTAGAATCATCTCTCCGATCTGCTGTATCCTGCTCTCCTCCAGCCCGTCATCAAAGAATACATACACCGCAACACCTTCCTGCGCATTCTTCACAATATGCTGGAAATTCATAACAATCGCATAAAAAAGTCCGAACAGAAACAGACATGCGCTGATCGTCGCAATCGACGCGAGTGTAAACCACTTATTTCTGAAAAGGTTACGGACACCTTGTCTGAGTGTGTAGAAAAAACTGTTAATCCTCATCGATGTATCCTCCCTTTTCCTCGTCGCTTATGATAACACCCCTCTTCAAAGTGACAACTCGCTTCTGCATTGCATTGACGATCTCCCTGTTGTGTGTTACGACGATGACGGTGGTGCCGTTCTCATTGATCTGTTCCAACAGTTTCATGATTTCCCATGAATTTTTCGGATCAAGATTTCCCGTAGGCTCATCCGCCAGCAGGACAGTCGGCTTATTAACCAGTGCCCTCGCAAGCGCCACTCTCTGCTGCTCACCACCGGACAATTGCTTCGGTTTCGCCTTATACTTGCCCGCAAGCCCTACGATTGCCAGAATACTCGGCACATTCTTCTTAATCTCTTTATTGGACTTCTGTATGATCCTCTGTGCAAAGGCAACATTCTCATATACATTACGATCTTTCAGGAGTCTGAAATCCTGAAACACAACGCCCAGATTCCTTCTGAACTTCGGAATCTTCCTGTGCCTGATCTTGGACAGATCATATCCCATAACACTAATGTAACCGCTCGTAATCGTCAGCTCCCGAAGAAGCAGTTTGATCAGAGTAGATTTCCCCGATCCGCTGTCACCGACGATAAACACGAATTCCCCTCTGTTAATGTGAAGATTAACGTCCTTGAGTGCCGGTGCCCCGGTAGAATACGCCTTACAGACATTTGTCAGGGTAATGATCTCATTCTCTGCTACTGTACTTCTCTTCTTTCTCTTTACTGCCACTTGTCCACCACCTATGTTAAAAATAAATTTGCTTCACAAATCAGCCTTCATTCTTAATATTCGAAGCTCTCCATATATTTCATATACTTCACAACCATCAGCGCAATCTTAAAGGTAATCGCATCCTCAAACACACGCAGATCCAGCCCTGTACTCTTCTGCAGCTTATCCAGACGGTATACAAGCGTATTCCTATGAATAAAAAGCTGTCTGGATGTCTCCGATACATTCAACGAATTTTCAAAGAACTTGTTGATCGTCGTCAGCGTCTCCTCATCGAAATCATCCGGACTCTTGCCGTCGAAGATCTCCTTGATAAACATCTTGCACAGTGGAATAGGCAGCTGATAAATCAATCGACCGATTCCCAGCTCGCTGTAGGCAATGACGTCACGTTCTCCGAAAAAGATCTTGCCTACATCCAGCGCCATCTTCGCTTCCTTATAAGAGCGGCTTGCCTCCTTGATCTCATTAACAGTTGTACCGTAGGCGATTCTGACATTCTTCATATTTTCCTTTTTCAAAAATGCCGCAATGCCGTCTGCCGTCTTATCAATCTCCTTCACGCTGTCACCCTCAGACAGATCCTTGACCACGATCACATTATTCTCATCCACCGCAGTAATGAAATCCTTACTGTTGCTTCCGAAATAAGTGCGCATCATCTCCAGCACATTGCTGTCTTTAGTATTCTCTGTCTCAATGATCAGCGCAACCCTCTTTACATCGGTCTGGATATGTAGCTTCTTCGCCCGACTATAGATATCCACCAGAAGCAGATTGTCTAAAAGCAGGTTCTTAATGAAATTATCCTTGTCAAATCGCTCCTTATACGCTACCAGAAGATTCTGGATCTGAAAAGCGACCATCTTACCCACCATGTAAACATCCTCACCGACACCCCCTGCAATCAGAATGTATTCGAGCTGCTGCTCGTCAAATATTTTAAAATACTGATATCCCTGTATCTCCTGAGAATCCGCCGGAGATTTGGCAAATTCCGCTGCCGGTCTGCCGCATTGTTCCATCTCGTCCGCCGTCATCGCAACCGCCTTCCCATCGATATCCATGACGCACAGTTCTACTCTGGCGATTGATTTTAATCCTTCAATCGTATTTTGTAAAATCTGATTTGAAATCATAGCCCACCCCTTGTTATTCTTTTAGCAAATTACACAACGCAATAAAACGCTAAATTCATCGAAATACAACATCCAGTATTCATTTTAATCTATATTTACAAAAAAATCTACCTCTAATCATGATTTTTTTGTGTATTTTTTAAAGTAAATTATACTTTTTCACGTTTTATCTGTTTAGACATTTTATACAAATATTTTACAGTATCCGAAACAGTCTGCATACCGCTTGAAAAAACTGCTGTAAATGCAAAAAACTCTCGTCAAAATAAAAATCCTGTGTTATAATTTAAATAAATATAGCACAAGATCGTTTTATGTATTTTCGGAGTCTGCTTACGGCCGATTTCGAAAGAAGCGTTTCAGGAGCAGGAGGATCATTATGGATATTGCAGCATTATCTATGGCCATGGCACAGGTCAACACACAGAGCGCATACGGTGTAGCTATGTTGAGCAAATCTCTCGATCTGGCTTCCTCCACCGGCGACCAAATCGTAGGCATGATGGATGCCGCCGCTATGGAGTTATCCGTAAATCCGCATATCGGTGCCAATATTGATATTTCCGTATAGGACTTTGGTTTCCCGAAGAATTAACGGTATTAAAAATCTCAACCCTGATAAGAGGATTGAGATTTTTTATTTTCCTGCACAACGCATTCGCCGCGCGCATCATCTAAAATACTTATATAGAACGGATTGCCCTCTCCGTAATCTGAATCTTTCCTTCCTTAAGCAGATGGCCCACCGCTCGTTTGAACTCGTTCTTGCTCATCTGCATCTCTCGGCGGATCACTTCTGGCGATGCCTTGTCCGTAAACGGGAGCGCGCCGTCGAAGCTGTCGATAGCCTCCATAACCCGCCTCGCATCTTTCTCGATCTGTAAGTATGCCTTCTCCCGAATGCTCAGATTCAGCTTGCCATCCTCTTTCACACCGGTGACACGTGCCTGCACCACATCCCCGATCCTTATCTCGCCATACAGCTCTTTTTTCGGAATCAGACCCGAATACTTATCATCCACTGCCACAAATGCGCCGAAATTATCGCTGATCTCATAGACCGTTCCGCTGACTCTGTCCTCTTTACCATATGGACTCTCCATGGACAGATAAGGATACACATTCATAGTCGCACACAGCCTGTTACTCTTATCAATATAAAGCGCCGCAAGGCACGTCTCTCCAGCCGCTACTTTCCGGGTCTGTTCCTTATAAGGAAGCAGTAGATCCTTCTCAAGCCCCCAATCCAAGAACGCTCCCACCGCGCTGATTTGCGCGACCCGTAGTCTTGCCACGCCGTGCAGCGTCAGCTTCGGCATATGAGTAGTGGCGATCAGACGATCCTTAGAATCGCGGTAGACAAACACCTCCACCTCATCACCTGTCCGCGCCTGCTCGGGCACCTGTTTCTTCGGGAGAAGCACCTTGTCTTCGCCGCCCATACCATCACTCAGATATACACCGAACTCCACTTTCTTTACGATCTGCAGAGTCTGGATCTCTCCCAACCGAATCATACTTGCACCTCCATGCTCTTCCTGACGCAAACACCTTCACTCATCTCTGTCCTGATATTTCCACAATACAATAAGGTTTCCCGTCTTCTTTGTTCAGCGATACCGTATGTAACGTACCGTCCCCACTTACCGCCGTAACGGGACAGATCATATCATCCAACACAGCCTGACTCTTATATTCCACCCGAAGTTGTCCGACGGCAAAATCCTTCGGAATATATTCCATCGCCATGCGCACGTACTGTCCGTTATTAACATGATTGTTCGTGTCCAGATGATGTGACCGCACCTTAAAAGGTTCCATCTTCTTTCCGTCCGCAGGTACATTAATCTTGCGTGGTGCATACTCCATCGGATATTTATCTTCCAACACATACTCCGCCAGCATCTTCTCATTGGGTTTCGCCGGCACCATCTTTTCCACATCCATCAGGCTCCAGATGGAATTGGCATAAGCCAGCACTTCTCCCGCCTGCGTCCTCATCTCAAAATTACGGCATCCTATAAATCCTCTGAAATCATATGGCGCCGTGCCGATAACGATCCGCTCACACAGATGCGGATATCTGTTCACGCAAATCTGCCACGCTGATAAAAGCCACACCTGGTTCAGTTCATTAAAATAGTCCACTCCCAGCCCGATATCTTCCGAATGAAATGTGGAGCAGTCCTGGAAATAATCCAGAAGCGATTCAAGTGTCATATTGCCGTCCACACCTACTTCGCTGTACCGTACTCTGCTTTCAAATGTATACAATGTCTTCCCTTCTTTCTAAATAAGACAAAAACAACTCGGCTGATCTCTCAGCCGAGCCTATCAACTGGGCTACAAGGATTCGAACCTTGAAATGACGGAGTCAGAGTCCGTTGCCTTACCGTTTGGCGATAGCCCATCAACAATTAAGGATTATATAGGATATTATCCCTTTTTGCAAGTGTTTTTATAAATTTTTTTGGAAAAACTCTCAAAAATATATTTCTGCTCTGATTTTGACAAACGCCCCTTCTTATAAAAATCGAAAAATCTATAAGAAGGGGCTTTGTTTATCACTCCATTTATGGTCTTACATCTTAAATCTCAAACATCAACTCGCCATATGTAGGAAGCGGCCAGATTTCCTTATCGACGATCATTTCCAGTTCATCCGCCGGAGCACGTAACTCATCCATAATAGCCCTAACTGTATCCTTGTAGAAGAACGCCTGCGCCTTCACATCTTCCATCGCAGAGGCTTCTTTCTCAGCTTTCTCGAGTTTATGAAGAGCCGTCTGCATAGCCGTCAGCTTCTCACTCACTTCCCGTAAGATTTCCGTCTGTGTAGAAGCATCGACTCCTGCTGCCTTCACTGCATTCACGGTATCCGCCAGAGATTTGGAATACTTAACCACTGCCGGAATAATCTGCTTGCCGGCCATATCGATCATGGCAAGAGCCTCGATATTGATTGTTTTCGCATAAGTCTCATATATGATCTCCTCACGGGACTCCAGTTCCACTTTCGTGAAGATACCGAACTTCTCGAAGAGCTTCACCGCCTTATCGGTGGTAATCGTGTTTGCCGCCTCGATCATGGACTTAATATTCGGCAGTCCTCTTCTCTGCGCTTCCGCTACCCAATCCTCGGAATAACCGTCACCGTTGAAGATAATTCTCTGGTGTGCAGTCATATATTCCTTGATCAGATCATGGATAGCAAGCTCCAGATTATCTGCTTTCTCTAATCTGTCCGCCGCCTCGCAGAACGCCTCCGCCACGATGGCATTCAATGTCGTATTCGGGCTTGCAATAGAATCGGCAGAACCCACCATACGGAACTCGAACTTATTTCCCGTAAATGCAAAAGGTGATGTTCTGTTTCTGTCTGTCGCATCCTTCTGAAAATCAGGTAATGTCTTAACACCCGTCAGAAGCTTGCCGCCCTCTTTTACGCTGGTTGCTTCACCAGTCTCAATCAACTGGGTAACCACATCTTCAAGCTGCTCGCCTAAGAAGATAGAGATAATCGCCGGAGGAGCCTCATTTGCACCGAGTCTGTGATCGTTACCCACATCGGAAGCCGACTGTCTGAGCAGATCTGCATGAGTATCTACCGCTTTCATGATGCAGGCCAGTACTAGAAGAAACTGTATGTTATCGTTAGGCGTATCACCCGGATCCAGAAGGTTCACGCCGTTATCTGTAGTGATCGACCAGTTATTATGCTTACCGGAACCATTCACGCCTGCATAGGGTTTCTCATGCAGCAGACATCTCATACCGTGACGAATCGCAACCCTCTTCATCGCCTCCATAACCAACTGGTTATGATCTACCGCGATATTAGCCGTCTCATAGATGGGTGCCAGCTCATGCTGTGCAGGAGCCACCTCGTTGTGCTGTGTCTTAGCAGTCACACCCAACTTCCACAGCTCCTCGTTCAGATCTTTCATGTATGCGCCCACACGCTCTCTGATGACGCCGAAATAGTGATCTTCCATCTCCTGCCCCTTCGGTGCCGGCGCGCCGAACAGGGTACGTCCTGCAAACATCAGGTCGGTTCTCTTCATAAATAAGTCTTTATCTACCAAGAAATATTCCTGCTCCGGTCCTACGGAAGCCGTCACCTTCGTCGCTTCCGTGTTGCCGAACAGCCTCACGATACGCAGCGCCTGCTCACTGAGCGCTTCCATGGAACGTAAAAGCGGTGTTTTCTTATCCAGCGCCTCACCGGTATAGGAGCAGAATGCCGTCGGAATACACAGGATCATGCCGCAGCCGGATTCTTTCAGAAAAGCCGGAGACGTAATATCCCAAGCGGTATATCCTCTCGCTTCGAACGTAGCGCGCAGACCCCCGGAAGGAAATGAAGATGCATCCGGTTCGCCCTTAATCAGCTCCTTACCGGAGAACTCCGTCAACATTCTGCCTATCTCGTCAGGATGTGATACGAAAGCGTCATGCTTCTCCGCCGTAATACCCGTTAGCGGCTGGAACCAGTGCGTATAGTGCGTTGCGCCGTTCTCTACCGCCCAGTCCTTCATAGCCTTAGCGACCATGTTCGCTGTATTCATGGACAGCTCGCCGCCTTCATTCATAACCTTTACCACTTCTTTGTACGCATTCCTCGTCAGACGTTCCTGCATCTTGCTGAGTGTAAATACGTTCTTTGCAAAAATCTCTTCCACATTAAATACTTCACTCATTTTTTCATCTCCTCCATTCCAGCTTGTGGGTATCACACTGTATGTATCAGCAGATTCGTAAGACTTCGTCTTACTCATTCGCGTTGCTCGTCGTAAGCCTTCCGCAGCATGCTTACGTGCGAGCACGACGCCTGCTGTGGTAAGCTTCCGACTCTGCTGATACGCGCAAAAAAGTGTTCCAAAAATATGCCTTTTGGAACACCATCGTTCATGATACCACTATGTCGAACCGTTTCAATCAGCGATTCTTTTTATAAGATACATTACTTTTTATGAAAATGCAAGAGAAAATTATAAAAAATCTTTTCTCTGTTTTATTTCGCCTAACACTTTGATAACCGTCTCTAATGTTGGATTCAGAAACTTATTACGATTATAAGATAAATGATAGTTTTTTTCCCAAACTCCGCCACTGATGGGGAGCATTTTAACTTTATAATTGGAATACAACTTTTTTGCCATACTACGAGGTACAAGAGCATATCCTAGACCGACTTCTGCTAATTCTATCAACCCTAACGTACTTGTACTTTCAACAACAATATTCTGTGGATAACCATTCTTTGAAAATTCAGAATCTATACGGTTTCTCATTCCACTTCCTTTTTCCCGTAATAATAATGGCATTTTAGATAGCTGTTCAAGGCTGATACATTCCTCATGATATTGATCTGCTGAACAACAAGCCACAATACTATCTTGAAATAATGGTAGTGCCATTTTCGTTTCTTTGTCTGCAATTTTATCATAAATGGCAAAATCTATCTGATTATCTGTCAGGAGCTGGTCTATCTGCTCGTTATTATGTATACATATTTTTAACGTGATATGGGGTATTTCTGTATTGATTGCGACTACTATATGGGATAGGAATGTTTCCGCCACAGAAACATTCACTCCAAGCCTGCATTTTGTAAAAAATGTTCCATTACGCAATACGGAAATGGATTCGTCATATTGTTCCAATAAAGTATCTGTGTATTGAAGAAGGACATTTCCTTCTTCTGTAAGATAAATTTTGCGGTTGATGCGGTCAAATAATTTTGTATGATAAAAAGCCTCCAGTTCTTTTACGGCTATACTGACGGAAGGTTGCGTGATATTAAGCCTTTCAGCCGCAGATGTGATACTTTTACATTCACATACTGTTTTAAATATTTGTAAATGTCTGATTGTCATGGTTACTCCATATATAGATATTTGCTTATGTTTAAAATATTAATATACGAATTGATTAATGTCAATGCAGAGATTATTCTGATAATAGATTTATATTATGATTAGCAAACGCGGAGAAGAGTCTGTACCATGAAAAAAATCACAAATATATTTTTAATCTTTTTGAAGATCGGCGTATTTACTTTTGGAGGCGGCTATACCATGATTACCTTACTGAGAAATGAATTTGTTTCCAAAAAGCAGTGGATTATAAGTGATTTGTTTCTTGATATGGTTGCCATTGCCGAATCAACACCGGGACCTATAGCAATCAATAGTGCAACTTACATCGGCTATCATATAGCCGGTTTCAATGGTGCTCTTGTGGCAACAACAGCTGTCTGTATCCCTTCTTTTACGATAATATACATCATTTCATCATATTTTGACAGTTTTCTGAAATTGTCTTATGTCAGCTATGCCTTTGATGGTATCCAGGCATGTGTGGTGTACTTAATAATTTCCGCAGCAATACAGATGTTAGCCGGTGTTCGTAAGACTTTTTTTAATTTGGTAATTGTAAGCACTATATTTATTACAATGCTTATATTTTCCGTATTGTCCATTGACTTTTCAACGGTATTCTATATTCTTATTTGCGGTATGATAGGTGTCGCAAGGGATTTTATCAAGTTAATACCTCGTGGAGAAAATAAAAAATGATTTATTTTCAATTATTTTGGCAGTTTTTAAAAATCGGCACAGTTTCATTCGGCGGTGGATATGGCATGATTTCTCTGATACGCGAAGCCGTACTGACAAATAACTGGCTAACAGAAAACGACTTTCTGGCATTTATTGCTGTTTCGGAATCAACACCGGGACCATTAGCTGTGAACATGGCTACTTTTATCGGTGCCTCACAAGGAGGTATTTTAGGTGCTTTTCTCGCAACCCTTGGAGTTATTTCACCGGCTTTTATCATGATACTTATCATAGCTTCCTGCATGAAAAATCTATTAAAATATGCAGGCGTTAAAGCCTTTCTTGCTGCTGTTCGTCCTTGCATCGCCGCTTTGGTACTGGCAACGGGAATTAATATGGGATTGAGCGTTTTTTGCGGTATAAAACAGATAACAGATTCTTTCAATATAAGTTACAGCAGGTTTTTTATATTTTTAATAATTTCATGCATAGGGATTATTACAAAAAAAATAAAGCAGAAAACACTTTCCCCGATTTTGATGATAATGATATCTGCATGTCTTGGGATTGTGGTTAATCTGATATAAATATACGAAACTATATTGTCTGCTTCTTGCTCAAAATTACTGTTAACTAAAAATTGTTCCCATTCCATCCCCAGTTTTCGGTCAGCATATAACTGACATACACCCTGTCCGCAGATATTCCGAGGTTATCAGTCAGTATGTTCGTAACCTTGCCCGTAAGGGTCTGCATAGCGCTGCTCGAAGCGTTTCCGTAAAGCTGTACCTCCACCATAGCGGCAGGCGCGTCCGTACCCTTGAAGTAAAGCGTGTGATCCCCCTCAACGCCAACCATGAGCCAGCCCTCGTTCTTACCGGGAATTGCGGTAATAGCATTTCCCAGAGCGGACTTAATACTTTCAGCTTTCTCCTTTGTAACGTTTACATTTGCTTTAACATTTATAAATGGCATAAAAACTTTCTCCTTTAAAATTATTTTTGTTTACATATCTGCTCATGAAAATCTGCAAAAACTAACAATTCCCGACCCGCAGGATATCATACACCTGTGGTGCCTCGGAAAGCAGCACATCTATCACCTGCTTAGAATGCGGACAAGATTCCACGGGCTGTCCCTGTTCGTCATACATGGCAAGAACCTGAACGGACACATTGGTTCCGTCGGGCTTCATGATCTCGATAGAATCGCCCACGCAAAACTTGTTGCGCTGTTCGATGCGGGCACACAGATGTGTTCCGGCCCCCGGCACCGGTCTCAGACTTCCCACGATGCCAAGATAAGTATATTCGTTCACATAGGTATTATTGTCATAGATCTGGGTATTTTCATCAGTTTTTCCGAAATAAAACCCTGTCGTAAACTGCCGGTAAGTACACTTGGAGATTTCCGCCAGATACCAGTCCATATTGGCGCGGTATTTTTCCTCTGACTCCAGATAATCATCGATCGCTTTACGGTATGTACGCGCCACCGTTGCTACATAGAGCGCTGTCTTCATCCGCCCTTCTATCTTAAAGCTGTCGATCCCTGCAGCGATCATTTCGGGAATATGCTCTATCATACATAAGTCCTTGGAATTAAAAATATAGGTTCCCCGTTCGTTCTCATAAACAGGCAGATACTCTCCTGGGCGCGTCTCCTCCACCACCGCATACTTCCAGCGGCATGGATGGGTACAGGCCCCATGATTGGCATCTCTACCCGTAAAGTAGCTGCTCAGGAGACATCTTCCCGAATAGGAAATACACATCGCTCCGTGAATGAAGCTCTCGATCTCAAGATCATCGGAAATATGTTCTCTGATCTCCCTGATTTCCCGCAAAGATAATTCTCTGGCGGACACAACACGTTTCGCGCCCAGTTTCTGCCAGAACTGATACGTCATATAATTGGTATTATTCGCCTGCGTGGATACATGAATATCAATTTCCGGGCAGATCTCCCGCGCCAGCATAAACATTCCGGGGTCAGCAATAATCAGCGCATCGGGCTTCATCTCTTTTAACTCGCGGAAATACTCTTCGGCGCCTTCCAAGTCATAATTGTGCGCCAGAATATTCGCAGTCACATGCACCCTCACGCCGTGCTCATGGGCAAAAGCAATTCCCTCCGCCATTTCCTCCGACGTAAAGTTCTTCGCCTTGGCACGCAGCCCGAACGCCTCTCCGCCGATATAGACCGCATCCGCTCCGAATATAACCGCTGTTTTCAACACTTCCAAGCTGCTCGCAGGAATCAATAACTCAGGTTTTTTCATGCTGTTTCTATCCTTTCAGGCACACGTCACTACACTAAGTCATACTCTCTACGACCTTAGTGCAACTTCATGTTCTCCGAACACTGATCGTCACCCCGTCCCCCACCGGCAGAATCACCGTCTCCAGCTCGGGATGATGCTTTAACTCATATAAATATTCTCTCATGCGGCTGTGTATGGTGCGGTTTCTCCGCGTCACCGCAAAACGCGACTCTATGATGTCTCCGTCCTGCAGCACATTATCCGACAGCAGGATTCCTCCCGGAGAAAGCAGTCTTAAGACATCCGGCAGGAAGTGAATATACTGCCCCTTCGCCGCATCCATAAAGATCAGGTCATAAGAGCCGTCCAGTTCTTTCAGAATATCTGCCGCATCTCCTTCTAACAGTGTGATCCTGTCTTCCCTGCCGGCGCGTCTGAAATTCTCCCGCGCCACGGGAATCCTTTTCTCATAATTCTCTATCGTCGTAATATGGCAGTTCGCCGGCGCATACTCACTCATAAGTAAAGCAGAAAAACCAATGGCACAGCCCACCTCCAGAATCGACTTTGGCTTCTGCATCGCAAGCAGCAATCTGATCAGGCTCTGCACCTGCGTGCGGATAACGGGCACATTGGTTTTCTTCGCTTCACTCTCTATTTCATTTAAGAAAGGAGTATTGCCGATATCCAGAGAATCGATAAACGCGCTCATTCGCTCGTCTGTTATCATTGTAATACCGTCCTTCTCACGCTATTCTTCACTCTCTTCTTCCTCGTCCGGTGCAATCACGGCCAACATCTCCTGCGCTGTCATGGAAGTGTTCAGGTCATAGATCCCCGGTTTAATCTTTCCCCGATGCTCAGACAGAAGCTCCTGAATCATGAACAGATTCGCATCACGAATCAGTCCTTTCTCCTGTAACATCTCTCCTACTTCTTTTGCGGATTCCTTTTCCTCTATATAAACGCTGATCGTCCTGCCCTCTCCCACCGAGATCGGCGTTTCCGCAAATACTCGGTAGCCATAGTCATACGCTGCCACCGATATGCGTAGAATATACGTAACGATAAACACAAGCACAACTGCTTTAACAATCAGTTGGACCGTCCCACCTACAAGATACTTCCAATTCATAACTTTCTCCATTCTGACCGTCATTCAAAGTCGATCTCTGCCGCAAGCAATATTTCAACGTCCTGCATCATCCTGCAAAAAGCGAGCTCCGCCCTCAAGAAATCATCCACCAGCGGGTCCTCCCGGAATTTCGCGTATTCCTGATCAAACGCTTCCATCCGGTCAAACAGATCTTCACTGTCCGACTCATTCTGCAGATCGAAATTCTTCTGTCGAAACTCATTGACTTTGTCATACAGTTCAGGCTGTTTCTTTACCTTTTCCCTCTGATTATAATATTCCTTATAAGTATCGGTCTCCTGAATGATTGCCGCAAACTTCTTAGCGGCTTCCATAATTTCGCTGTCTGACATGTCGTCATTCCTCCTTAAGTATGAAAAGAGAGTCTAAAAATCAGCTCTGCGCACTTGCTGCGCTGAGCGTACACGCGCCATGCAGCTTGTCTGCATGTGTGCATCTTGTACTTGTGCCCAGCTTTTCATAAACGTTTGTGTCTGGAAAGACATGGGCACAAGTATGGATATATCGCTTTCTCCACTGTACAATGACCTAAACTGCGGTCACGGTGTTACACTTCCATGATAATAGGCAGGATCATCGGACGGCGTTTGGTCTTCTTCCACACAAATTCGCTCAGCACATCCTTGATCGTAGATTTTAACCTGCCCCAATCGGTCTTGCCTTTGTCCAAGCATCCCTGTACCGCATCATTTACCAGAAGCCGCGCTTCATCCAGAAGCTCGTCGGATTCTTTGACATAGACAAATCCTCTTGACACGATATCCGGCCCGGATACAAGTTGATCGCTGTAAGAATCCAGTGCCAGCACGACAATCAGGATACCGTCCTCTGCCAGATGCTGTCTGTCACGCAGAACCACATTGCCCACATCGCCGACACCTAAACCGTCTACCAGAATGGCACCTACAGGCACCTTACCGGCGATCTGTGCATTCTCCTCATCCATCTCCAGCACGTCACCGGACTGTATCATAAAGATATGCTCCTTCGGAATCCCCAGCTCATCCGCAATCTTTGCCTGGGCCTTCCGATGCTTATACTCCCCGTGAATGGGTACTGCATACTTCGGCTTCACCAGACTGTAGATCAGCTTGATCTCCTCCTGACAGGCATGTCCGGATACATGTACGTCCTGAAAAATCACGTCTGCGCCCTTCATCTGCAGCTCATTGATGACATTCGTGACAGCCTTCTCATTACCCGGTATCGGATGGGATGAGAAGATGACCGTGTCGCCGGGCAGAATAGATATCTTCTTATGATTGTCACTGGCCATACGACTAAGCGCCGCCATACTCTCTCCCTGACTTCCGGTCGTGATGATGACTGTCTTGTCATTAGGATAATTCTTTAATTGTTCTATGTCAATCAATGTGTTCTCCGGAATGTGCAGACACCCCAACGCAGAAGCGGTATCGATGATATTAACCATGCTCCTGCCTTCCACCACAACTTTTCTGCCAAACTTGTAGGCTGAATTAATAATCTGCTGTACACGATCCACATTCGACGCAAAAGTCGCAATAATGATCCTCGTATCCTTGTGCTCCGCAAAAAGGCTGTCAAACGTTCTGCCCACCGTCTTCTCGGAAGGTGTAAATCCAAGCCGCTCTGCGTTGGTGGAATCACACATGAGCGCCAGCACGCCCTTCTTGCCGATCTCGGCAAACCGTTGCAGATCAATGGCATCTCCAAATACCGGCGTATAATCCACTTTAAAATCACCGGTGTGCACCACAACACCTGCCGGCGAATAGATCGCCAATGCCGCAGCATCCACGATACTGTGATTCGTCCTGATAAATTCTATCCGAAATTGTCCCAGATTAATGGACTGACCGAACTTCACAACTTTGCGCTTCGTCTTAGTCGTCAGATCATGCTCGGCCAACTTATTTTCAATAATTCCCATAGTCAGCCGCGTCGCATAGATCGGCACGTTCAGTTCCTTCAGGACATAGGGCAGAGCGCCGATATGATCCTCGTGCCCGTGGGTAATAACAAATCCCTTTACCTTATCCGCATGTTCTTTCAGATAAGTGATATCCGGAATCACGAGATCTATTCCCAGCATCTCATCTTCGGGAAACGACAGCCCGCAATCCACTACAATAATGCTGTCTTCATACTCAAAGGCAGTAATATTAAGCCCAATCTGCTCTAAACCGCCTAATGGGATCACTTTCAGCTTAGAAGCCGCTTTCCCCTGTTCAATTTTTTTCAAATATTTTCCTCCATTCTCTTCCCGTTAAAAAGCGATGCACATCGGTCTGACCCATCGTCATTCCCTGCCATCGCCATGACCGGTACTCATTACATTAATTTCACGTCGTCTAACATATTTTCAAATACAGCCGCCACTGCATTCAGTTCCTCATCCTCTGTCACAATCTCGTATATGGCTTCCGTCTCTCCATCTGTGGAAATATCCCGAAGGATTAATGCCTCCGCGTCTCCGTCCTCGGAATCCGTCACCAGAATATAGTTGATCCCGCCCAGTCTGGTCTGTTCCAATACGTAGAATTCAACAGTTTCTTCTCCCTGCGCCGTAAATACAATCTTTTCCACTTACTCTTTCTCCTCGTTTGCGTCATCCTGCAAATGACTTGCGCGATAATCCAGATATCCCTGCAGGATAAAAACCGCAGCGATCTTGTCCACATACTCCTTGCGATGTTCCCTGCGTATGCCGGCCTCCATCATCGCCTTATCCGCCGCCACCGTGGTAAGTCTCTCGTCCCACATCGTAACGGGCAGTCCTGTTCTTCTCTCGAGCTTGTCCTTAAATTCTAAAGACAGCTCCGCCCTGTCGCCTATCGTATCGTTCATATTCTTCGGCAGACCCAGCACGATCTCAGACACCTCATACTCTACAATCAGTTCCTCGATCCGCGCAAGCGTCTGTCGTAGTTTATTCTCATCTTTCCGTCTGATAATCTCAATTCCCTGTGCAGTAATAAGCAGCGGGTCACTGATTGCCACGCCCACTGTTTTAGACCCATAGTCCAACCCCATGATTCTCATATGTTCGCCCGCCATCACTTATGCAGAGAATTCTTAATGTACTCCACCAGCATCTCCTCCACCAGTTCATCACGCTCCACCTTCATGATCAGGCTGCGTGCGCTCTTGTGACTCGTAATATAGGTGGGATCGCCGGACATAATATAGCCCACGATCTGATTGACCGGATTGTATCCTTTCTCCGTCAACGCCTCATATACCGTAGAAAGTACAAGTTTAACTCCCGTCTCCGGTTCCGTCTCTACCGTAAAAAATTGTGTGTTTTCTAAATCCTGCATTGTTTCACGCCCTTATCCATTGTCAGTTAATATTACCCCTATTATTACCATAATACTCTATCGTCGCACAAAATTCAATCATTTTAGAAGCATGATGTCTTCCTCCAGGAACCCTGCAATGGTTCCTCTTTGGATCTGGTTCCCCAGATTTTCCGTACCGGCCGCCTCCTTTGCCGCTTTTATATACTGCGGTGTATGCCCGACCCAGTAGATTCTGCCGTTCTTTTCTTTCTTTTCCTCAAACAGGACTTCCGCTTCCCTGCCCAGCCAGCCTGTCCGGTAATCATGGGACATTTCCCGTTCCGCTTCTGACAAGATCATGCTGCGCCTGCTCTTCTCGGCTTCCGTGAGCTGCCCGTCCATCGCTGCCGCCCGTGTTCCCTGCCGTCTGGAATATTTAAAAATATGCATCTCGTAAAAATTGACTCTGCGCACGAATGCTTCCGTTTCCCGAAATTCCTCCTGCGTCTCTCCCGGGAATCCCACGATCACGTCCGTTGTAATCGCCGGATCTCCGTAATACTTCCTGAGCGCTTCTGTTGTCCGAAAGTATTCCCCACTGGTATAGTGTCTATTCATTCTCTGCAGCACCGAATCACAACCGCTTTGCATAGACAGGTGAAAATGCGGACATATTTTAGGCATCGCGCTGATCTGCCTCGCAAACTCTTCCGTCACGATGCGCGGTTCCAAAGAACCAAGCCGTATTCGCTTAAGTCCTTCTATGCTATGCAGCTTTGTCAGAAGCTTAAGCAGTTCCGGAGTTCCTCTGTCGACTCCGTAGGAACTGATGTGTATACCCGTCAGCACGATTTCCTGCCAGCCTGTCGCCACGATTCCCTGCACTTCTTTCAGAATGTCTTCCTCCCTGCGGCTTCTGACCCTTCCTCTGGCATAAGGAATGATACAATAAGAGCAGAACTGATTGCACCCGTCCTGAATCTTAATGTAAGCTCTGGTGTGCTCTGCTGTCCGCGTCAGCGTCATTTCCTCATATTCATCCGTATGGTTGATATCAATGATATCGGTCACAACCGTCTCACTTACCGCTCCCGTGCCTGCATTCCCATTCTCCCGCTTGTCCAGATATTCCTCCAAAATAGAAACCAGATCCTTCTTGCGGTTGTTTCCGATTGCAAGATCAATTGCCGCATCCTGCTTTACGTTCTCCTCCGCGGTCTGCACATAACATCCCACCGCTACCACCACTGCATCCGGATTACATTTCTTAGCGCGATGAATCATCTGCCGGCTTTTCCTGTCTGCAATATTGGTCACTGTGCACGTATTAATGATATAAATATCGGCTGCCTTATCAAATGGTACAATTTTGTACCCCTTTTCCTGTAATCTTTGTTGCATAACGTCCATTTCGTATGCATTCACCTTACAGCCCAAATTATGTAATGCTACACTTTTCATAGTAATCTCCGCATTTTTTGTATTGTTTTAGCATTGACTTTTACTCGTTCAACCCTTAGTATTATAGCAACAGATATAAAAAATCTAAAGGAGGTAATGCTTAAATGAAAACAGTACAGATTTCTTTAAATTCTATTGATAAGGTTAAATCTTTTGTAAACGATATTACAAAATTTGATTATGACTTCGATCTCGTATCCGGCAGATATGTTATTGACGCGAAATCTATCATGGGTATTTTCAGCTTAGACTTATCCAAGCCGATCGACTTGAATATTCATACTGAAGAAGGTACCGAGGAAGTCCTCGCTACATTAAAACCATATATTATGTAATTAATACCCGACACAAGATTCAGGAGAATGCCAAAACAGGCATTCTCCTTTTTTCGAGTTTGCGAAGCAAATCTCGCAAAGTTAATTCCGAAGGAATTTACTTTTTTATCTAACAATGATTACTTCATCCTCATCCAGCGCCTTCTGCACCAATTCATTAATCTTCTCATCCAGATTATGCTCATGCTTTCTAATAATCTTCAGATTCGGCTTCGTCACCGGATGTTTCGCCACGAAGATCGTGCAACAGTCCTCGTAGGGCTGAATCGATGTCTCATAGGTGTCAATTTTCTCGGAGATATCAACGATCTCCATCTTATCGAATCCGATCAGCGGTCTGTAAACCGGCAGCTCACATACTTCGTTAGTAGCCATCAGGCTGTGCATCGTCTGGGAGGCCACCTGTCCAATGCTCTCTCCTGTGATCAGTCCTAAGCATTCCGTCTCTTTGGCGATATGCTCTGCTATGCGCATCATATAGCGCCGCATAATGATCGTCAGCTCATCATGAGGACATTTATCATAGATATATAACTGAATATCCGTAAAACTAATTACATGCAGATAGATCGGCCCCGTGTAAGCCGCCACCTTAGCCGCCAGATCCACCACCTTCTGCTTCGCCCGCTCGCTCGTATACGGCGGTGCATGAAAATATACGGCATCGATCTTGACACCGCGCTTGGCAATCATCCAGCCTGCCACCGGGGAATCAATGCCGCCGGACAAAAGCAGCATGGCTTTGCCGCCCGTGCCCACCGGCATGCCTCCCGGCCCGGGAATAATTTCCGAATAAATATAGATTTTGTCACGAACCTCCACATTCAGCATAATGTCAGGCTTATGCACATCCACGCGCATCTCCGGATAGGAATCGAGAATCATGCCGCCCAGCTCTACATTCATCTCCATAGAATTAAGCGGATAATTCTTTCTGGCACGCCTCGCCGCCACCTTAAAAGTCTTATTCCTGTCAGGATACACATGGCCGATATATTCAACCACCGTTTCACCCAGCTTCTCAAATCCCTCATCTTCCACATAGATCATCGGGCAGATTCCGGATATGCCGAACACCTTCTGTAACGCCTTCACTGTCTCATCATAGTCAAATTCGGAAACCGCATCCACATAGATGCGTCCGTCCGTCTTGCGCACGGCAAACTCGCCGTCGCATTTCTTTAATGCGTACTTAATCTGCTGTACCAGTGCATTTTCAAACAGATAACGATTCTTACCCTTCACACCGATCTCCGCATATTTTATCAAAAAAGCCGTAAACATAGTACTTCCTCCCATGATATCACCAAGTGATTCCTGCATACGCTTATCTTCTGGAATACCGCCTGAGCGCCGGAATCAATTCATGCAATGCCTGTATAGTATACTGGATTTCCTCTGCAGTTGTAAAGACAGAAAAGCTGAAACGTATCGTAGAATCCAGCAGTTCCCGTTCCACACCGATCGCCTTAAGTGTCGCCGATGTCTGCGGTTTATTGGAAGAGCAGGCGCTTCCGGCAGACACATAGATATCTCTCTCCTCCAGCGCATGGAGCAGCACTTCGCTCCGCACACCCCGCACCGACAGGCTTACGATATGCGCTGCGCCCTCTCTGCCCGGACAGCCGTTGACTCTCACATCCTCTATATCACTTATTCCCTCTATCAACATATCCCGCAGCCCGTACATTCTATCCATATCCTGATCCAGATTCTGATAGACCATTTCCGCCGCTTTGGCCAGGCCTGCGATTCCCGGAACATTCTCTGTTCCCGAGCGCATTCCCTTCTGCTGTCCGCCGCCGTATATGATCGGATTGACCCTGGCTCCTTTTCTGATATAAAGGAAGCCAACGCCCTTCGGGCCGTGAATCTTATGTCCGCTCACAGACAACATATCCACATACGCCTTCGCCGGATAAATGCGAAACTTACCGAATCCTTGTACCGCATCCACGTGGAAAAGTGTCTGCGGATTCATGCGCTTGATCAATTCTCCCGCTTCCACAATAGGCTGCACGCTCCCGATCTCATTGTTTGTATGCATGATCGATACAAGGATCGTGTCCGGTCTGATCGCACGCCCCAAATCTTCTAACGATATTTTCCCCTCATGATCTACAGGCAGATATGTCACCTGAAATCCCTGATTCTCCAGATACGCCATCGTCTGCAGTACTGCCGGATGTTCGATCATGGTCGTGATCAGATGTCTTCCTCTTCTATGGTTTGCCATCGCCGTACCGATCAGCGCAATATTATCGGACTCCGTACCGCCGGAGGTAAACAGGATCTCTTTCTCATCTACTTTCAGCAGATCCGCCAGTGTCTTTGTCGCATCTCTTAAGTACTTCTCTGCTTCTACTCCTTTGTGGTGCATACTGGAAGGATTCCCATAATCCTCACACATGATCTTATGCATAAGATGTGCGACTTCCTCAAAACAGACGGTTGTCGCAGAATTGTCTAAATATGCTTCCATGTTTGCCATTCCTTTCTTAGCTTATCGTAGGGCATTCTCCGCATAGATTTGAGATTCCGGGGAACGGAATCGTGGGGTAACAAAAGTTTGCTCATAATTGCAGCATAAAACGGAGTGCTGCTTCATACCTTATAATATGATGCTAAGATTCTAATTGATACATCAGCCATGACAGCACTGTCATTCCTGCCGTCTCCGTTCGAAGAATTCGTCTCCCCAGCGTAATCGGCTCTATGCCGGCAGAGACTGCCGCCTGCACCTCGCTCTCCTCAAATCCGCCCTCGGGTCCGATGAACACCGCAATGCTACTGCCGGCAGAGACTTCCTCGATCAGAGCCTTCGTATGACCCATATCCTCCGCCAGCTCGTAGGGGATTAGACGGACATCCATATCCTTTGCATATGCAATCGCTTCTCCCATGCTCATGACATCGTGTACGGTAGGAATCACACTGCGTTTACTCTGTTTCGCTGCCGCTTCCGCAATCCCCTGCCACCTGCCTATCTTCGCTGCCGCCTTTTTATCATCCAACTTTACCACACAGCGTTTTGCCGCCACGGGTATCACCTCATACACCCCCAGCTCCACCGCTTTTTGAATCACCAGCTCCATCTTATCCGCCTTAGGCAGTCCCTGAAAAAGATATATTTTAGACGGCAATTCCACGCCGTCCTCCTTGATAAAACGAAGCGTGCAAATCACTTCGTCCTCCGTATATTCTTCGATTCCACAACGATATTCCCTGCTGTCGATCCCATTGCTGACCGCGAGCTCCTCCCCGATCTTCATGCGAAGTACGTTTTTGATATGGTTAACATCCCTGCCCGTTATCACGATTCTCTTATCTTGTATCTGGGACGGTTCTACAAAAAATCGATACATTGATTCTTATCCTCGCTTTCCCTGTCCGCGCCGTTTTCGCAACCGTTCAATCAATCTCAATATTAACAGAAAAACCGCCATCCCCAGCACAACACCCGCACTGTCTATGAGCACATCACTAAACTTTCCGGCGCGCCCCGCTACAAACAGTTGATGCAGTTCATCGCTACACGCATACAATACCGCCAATATTGCCGCCGCTGCCGCCTTGCGCAGACGGGAAAGCTGCCATCTGCACAGCCATCCGTACAGCAATAATGCCAGTATTGCAAATTCCGTCATATGTGCGCCTTTTCTCACAAAACGCTCAATAGCTTCCGTAATCTCCCTCAGCTTCTCCTCATCTATATGCAAGTGAAAAAGCAGTCCGGTCGAGCTGACTATACGGTAACTGAACCCTTCACTGACCACACTGGATTCTTCTTTGGTCTGTGCAGAGAAGGAAAAGATCACACACATCCATATGATTGCCAGGATACCCGCGATATTGCTCCATTTTACTATCTTATTCTGTCGTACTGTTTTAATCATGATCTTATCCGTTCTTGCGTGCCGTAACGCTAACCCACTCACCCTGATATGTCACCTCGAGAATCTCCAGTCCTGCCGCTTCCACTGCCTCTCTGACTGTCTGTTCTTTCATGTCAATAATGCCCGACGTGATGTATATGCCGCCCTTTTTCATCTGGTGGACGATAACCGGAGTGAGCGGTACCAGTACGTCCGCAAGAATATTGGCAACTACGATATCATAGCACTCGTAACCTACCTGTTCCTGTACTTCCTTGTCCGTGATGATATTGCCGATCATCATCCGAAAAGCCTCTTCTGCTATCCCGTTTGCTTCCATATTCTGCGCCACTGCCTCTACTGCACAAGGATCTAAGTCCGTACCGACTGCATGTTTCGCACCATACATAAGGGCAAGAATCGCCAGAATACCGCTGCCTGTCCCTACGTCGAGAAGCTCTGTCTCAGGCGTAAGATATTTCTTAATCTGCCGGATACACAGCTGTGTCGTCTCATGCATGCCGGTTCCGAAAGCGGTTCCCGGATCGATATGCAGTATCTTCTTATTCCTGTCCTCCTCTTTTACCTTTTCCCAGGACGGAATCACCAGAAGATCATCTATGTAAAACTGGTGGAAATATTGTTTCCAGTTATTGATCCAGTCAATGTCCTCCGTCTCCGACACGATGATACTGCCCTCCCCGATCTCCATGTAGAAACGCAGTTCTTCAAGCTCCTGCCGTATCTGTGTCTCCACGGCATCCCTGTCAGTGGACATACCATTTACTTCCAGACTGCCATCTTCCTTCTGTTCCACAAAGAAACTGAGGTAGGCGATGCCATCGTCCTCCGGTCCATCCGGCAGGATATCCACAAACATCTGCTCTTTCTCAAGCGCTGTAAGAGGTATCTTATCTTCAATCTGCGCGCCCTCCAGACCGATATCATAGAGCGTACTGATAATGATGTCCTCCGCTTCTGTTATTGTTTTAATCCTGAACTTCGTCCACTTCATGTTTTACCTCTTTTCTGCACTGTTATTACACATTACGTCCAAGCATATCGTCCTTTACAGACTAAATACAGCATCCGCACCGGTCCGTCCCGGTCGGATGCCGTATATTTTTATTATTCTTTGGCTTGACTGGCGGATTTGACCGAAGGTACATCCGGTGTGATCAGGCTGGTATCGTCCGCGCCATACTGCACGCATTCACCATATTCCTGCCAGATATTGCATACCCATGTCTTACCCTGATTGAAGATAATCTCTTCGCCGTCTTCGTCGTAATACTTCGCCGGCGTGAAATCTCCGTCGTATCGCATCCATTTGCCCGGAATCGCTTTTCCGTTCGTGAAGACGATCGCATCGCCCTCTCCGTGTACCCCAAATGCAAGGTAATCGTGATCATCTCTGACCTCTCCGTGGCAATACTGGAATATCACATTGCTGACCGCAAGCTGCTCATTGTTAAGCTCATCGATCTGCTTGCCCCCGTCCTGATAACGATAGTAGAGCTGATCGTCCTCATGATATTCAAAATATGGATTATACGCTCCGTATCCGCCGGAATTATTGCCAGTCTTACCGCCCGGATAGATGATCCGCGCATCCTCATTCTCCGCATAATCCGCCCGCACATTATCCGCCGCAAACAGGAACGGAGGTACATAGGCCGCATCATAATTCCAGTCATATCCGAGACGGTCCACCGCTTTAAACAGACCGTCTATCTTGAGATATCCGGTAAATTCCTGAGCGTATCCCGGACGCTTTACTCTGCCGAAGGCCTCGTCAGCGGGATTGTGGATACCGCTCACCGCCGCACTGACATTATAATAGTTCGGCCTGTTGATCAATTCCTCCACATACGGCTTTGCCAATCCCCAGTTGCAGTAGATCGCTTCATATCCCATTGCCACATAGACGAAATAGTCACGGCTGCTCCGCACCGGTCCGATCCGTTCCAGATCGTCAAAATCCTCAAATACAGCCATCAGTCTCGTAATGCGCCCCTCTACCGGCGCCTCATATATAATACCAGCCCTCGATAATCCATACTGCGGCATCGCCGGCCTGTTATTCGGAATCATGACCGCAATCGGTCTTCTGTCCGCCTGCTCTGTGCTTGTCCACTGACCGGTCAAGTAACTCTGCACCTTACCGTTTACCACTGTTCTCTCTTCGATCACAGGATAAGCCGTCGTAGGTTCGGGTTCTTCCACGACCTCCTCTTCCGGTTCTGGCTCCGGTTCCACCACCACTTCGGGCTCCGGCAGCGGCGCAGGCTCTTCTTTCTTGCCGCAACCGTTTAAACAAACAGTTACACATAATGTCGTCGCAATTAATAAGGCTATTTTCTTATGAATCATCTTTCCCTCTCTTCCACGTCATACGTTCTTTTGTCATATTTTGTTGCACATGAATTAGTATGCGAATGATAAACAATTTTATTATAACCGAAAATTGGAAGGGTGTATATAAGAACTTCTCTGGAGCTTTTACCTTCTGATAAAATTAACGGATAACTCATGATAACCATTTTCCTGTCCTCTTGCAATTACATCATATGGATCTTCTTCAGTTTGATATACAGCAATCCCATTTTCGAAAGATACCATTGTTATTCCATACTGCTCTGCAATTTCCTCTGCTTCTTTCTGTGTATCGGCAACTGCTATGAGCGGATTTTCCGCTATTTGCATTGACTGCATTTGATTTTCTCCTATTTCTACTGTTTTTAAAAAAGGAAATGCCGGACCTCTTCCAAAATGAACGAACATTACATACCACCCCACCAATACCACAATAATAACTGCTATAATTATTATTACTGTCATCAACATCTTCTTTTTCACTATATCCCCTTTCCTATACAAAAAAAATACTAGTCTCGCATATTGACATAATAGCATATTGGGTTGACGAATTAAACATCTCAGCAAATTTGTCGCTAGCTGAAATATCAGTAATCGCCTATTATAGCAAAAACAGCCGGCCGAAGCCGACTGTTTTTTATTAATTAGTATACTTGATTGTTCCGTCTGCAAAACGAGCAGCATAGGTTGTCATTTTTGCTGTCAAACCTGAGCCGTCCCGAAGTTTAACTGTAACTGTCATTTTTTGTGCTTCATTCATATATAAAGTACTTGTAGAAGATGGTTTATTCGTTGTCACTTTACCCGGAATTGGATCAACATAATATATATAAAATGGTTCACCAGTCGTTTCGTCAATCACCGTCTCGGGGCCCTTGTCAAGTCCAGGATTCTTGCCACCAGACACAGTAACAGTGAAATACTCAGGTGCATAAATTTCACTACCGTCTGATAATGTCACAGTTACAATATGATTTCTCTCTCCAATAGAAATTGCCTTAAATAGCGGCGTAACTACAAAGAGATACCGGTTAGAAACCACGCCACTGCCATCTGCCGCTGTTGCTGTGATGTAAGCCTCTTTATACAGTCCGGCTTCTTTCACTGCAGTCACCTTTCCGTTTTTGTCCACCTTCAATATACTGGGGTCACTAGATGCCCAAGTTACCTTTTTATCAGTAGGCGTTCCATAATTGCTGCTATATTTGGCAGACAGCTTAATGCTCTTCCCTTGTGCTATATAACCTCCATAACCGTCAAGATCATTAAAATAACTTCCATAACTGTCTGTGGTTCCTATGCTTAACTTGGACATTGGCACATTAACTTTCACTGTGCAAGTCGCTTTCTTATTGCTACCATCAGTAGCAGCACAAGTAATCGTAGCCTTACCCGGTGCCTTTGCAGTGATATTACCGTTTGTATCTACACTGACTATAGAGGGCGCGCTGCTGGTCCATTCGATCAAGGTCGTGTCTGCACCGGGCTCACCGTCTACGGTAGCAGTCAATTTCCCTGTAAGAGGCGTATCTGCGCTCGCTTTTTTACTGAAGAGTACCTTACTCTTATCAGAAAGCGTAATCGTTGTAATCTTTCCTGATACGATTGTAATAGGATAAGCTGCGGAAGAAATGTTGGAACCATCTGCCGCCGTGGCCGTCACAGTACATGTCCCTGTTGCACCACTCTTCGCAGTTACCTTACCATTTGCTACCGTTACCTTATCATTACCTTCCACTTTCCAAGTAAGCTTTTGGTTGGTGGCGTTCGCAGGTGCAACTGTCGCTTTGAGCGTAATCGCTTTACCGACAGCCACTTTTTGCGGTCCGCTTAATGCGATTCCCGTAACAGGCTGCTTTACGGTTATATTGCAAGATGCACTCTTATTGTATCCATCGTTTGAGATTGCTTTAATTACTGCTTTACCGGGTGCAACAGCGGTAACGACACCATCCTTAACCGTAGCTACCTTACTGTTGCTGCTGGACCAAATCACGTCGTTAGCACCATACACGGAACCCTCCTGTGTGGTCACATTAAGATAAAGTTTCAGATCCAGAGTTTTACCGGTATCCAAAGTCTGCGCTTTTAAGTTTTTCCCATTATCCTTAAATGCAATCGTCTGGATGATCGATCCACCAATTACCTCAAACTCATAAGTTCCCACAGCACCATTATAATTTTTGCCATCTGCTCCCACTGCTGTAGCCTTAACAGTATACTTGCCGGGAGCGGTGGTAGCCTTAGTTTTTATAGTGCCATTTGCAACCGTGATTCCTGCATCCTTCTCCGTGTCACCCACAGACCACTGCACTTTTGCAGAAACCGCATACGCCGGTGTAACAAACGCGGATAAAGCTAAACTCTTACCCGGGGCAACGCGTGAAATACCTGTCTTAGAATCCAATGTCACGGCTGTAGGAATCGGTGCTAAAGTGCATGCCTTAGAAGCAACCTTGCTCGCCTTACCCGTAATCGGATTCAAAGCAATCGCCTTGATGGTCACCTTCTTCGCACCCGTTAATGTAATCGTCGCTCCCTCAGTATACTTACTACCGTTTGTAACCTCACCATTCTTATATGTGGGATTCTTTCCATCTGTTGTATACCAGATTTCCACACCTACAGCAGTTTTTGTAGAAAGTGTAACAGTTACGCTCTCAGTTTCATAAGTCGTACCGGTCTTCGGTGTTTCCTTGATCGTAATAACCGGAGCATCCGGTGCGGACATATCCGATGCAATTTTCAATGCACCCGGCAGCCAAGTAGTACCTGCTCCCATACCGGAGCTGGAGCACTTAGTAGTGGAAGACTTCATGGCGGAGAGAAGTGCATCCACTCTGGCTTTACCAGTTTTTTTACGAATGGAGTCGTTGGCGGAAAGAATGACCGCCGCTGTACCCGACGCCGCAGGACATGCCTGACTGGTACCACTCATATAACCATAACCACTGGGAAGCGTAGAGTAAATATGCACTCCCGGGAAAGACAGCTTCACACTGCCGCCATAGTTAGAGAAAGAAGCTCTTGCACCGTTCTGGTCCACCGCTCCCACGGAAATAGCACCGTTATAGGCCGCCGGGAAGTTATAGCCGTCTGTATCGTCATTACCGGAAGAAGCAAAGATTGCTACACCAGCTTTATATGCTTTAGAGACCGTCTCCTCATATTGAGCGTTGTACATGGAACTACCCAAGCTCATATTGATGATATCGTTACCATCCGTCACAGCGGCATTAATAGCTCTCATAATGTCTGCAGAGTCTGCACTTTCGCCCGCTGAAGGAAATACACAATACCCCCTAACCTGAGCGTCCGGCGCGATTCCTACGCCGCCTTTACCGTTATCATCTGCTGCAATGATACCCGCCACGTGTGTACCATGTGTACCGTTGTCGGTGTTATTCTCCGTGCCGGTTGCGCCTTTAACAAAATTTCTTCCCGCAACAGCATTTGCTGATAAATCCTCATGGTTTTTCTGTAACCCTGAATCAATCACGGCTACTTTCACACCCTGACCTTTATAACCCGCTGCCCAAGCATAGCTAGTACCTATGTAGTCATGCTGCCACTGTTCACCAAGCCCCGGATCAGTGGGACCGGCCACTGCCTTGCCCTCGTTCACATCACTTGTAAGATAGTTATAATAGTTGGGCCATACAGCGGGCAGCTTCATATCAGGCTCTGCAGCAGCAGCCACTGCCATGGTTACCGTAGCTTTCTTGGGTAGGCTGATTACTGCCACTCCATAAGAGTAGCTGTCTATCTCACCGCCAAAAGCCGTAGCAACCTGTTCGGCTTCCTCTGCCGTCTCAGCCAGATACACCACTTCGCCGAGCTCATAAATTCCATCTGCATCTGGGTATTCGTCGGCATTTCTGGCATATGTACTTAAAATATCGCTCACATGTGCAGCCAGCACTCTTTTATCCGCCATCTGCGTCGAGGACAATGTATAGTTATCGCCTAATCCGGGGAAGATTGCAAAAACATCTTCCTCCTCGGGGTCTTCTTCCGGAAGCGTATTCTCCGATATCGTATTTTCTGATACACTATCCTCAGAATCTTCTGTCTCGTCTAAAGAAGCCTCCTCCCTATCGGGCGCTTCTGTTTCTTCCGAAGGCGCCCCTGTGTCCTCTGAGGGTTCTTCGGGCTCCCCATCTTCTCC
>CAMWMS010000011.1 GCA_947175435.1 uncultured Lachnospiraceae bacterium
ATCCTGATCTGCTCATGCTGGACGAACCTATTAATGGTTTAGATCCCGCCGGTGTCATTGAAATCCGAAATTTACTCAAAAAACTAAGCACATATGAGAATAAGACAATTCTGATTTCCAGTCATAATCTGCCGGAACTATATCAGGTTGCCACTGATTTCATCATTATCCATGAAGGAGAAATTCGTGAAGTCCTTTCTCACGAAGAACTGGATGACCGGTGCAAATGTTATATTTCCTTAGAAGTTGTCAATGTTAATCACTTGACAGCGGTATTGGAAGAAAAATTGCACACGCAAAATTTTCAGGTAATGCCGGATAACAGTGTCAAGTTGTTCGATTTTCTGGATGAGAGAGAACGGGTGGGACGGATTCTGCATGAAAACGACGTGATCATCACAAAAATCGCGGTGTGCGAGACAAGTTTGGAAGACTATTTTATGAGTGCGATCGGAGGAAAGAAAAATGCTTAGTTTATTGCGATGCGAATGGTATCAGGTAAGAAAATCATTATTTTTGAAAATTACAGTTATCATTTTGGTAGTTGCATCTGTCATTTTTGGATGCAAGATTACAGACGCCGCTAATATCTCTAATCTGAAAGCATGGGATGAGATGTATCTTCTGTATTTCGGAGGTGGTGTTTACAGCGCGATGAGTGACGGCGCAATGGCTCTGCTGGTAGCCAGTTTATTTGCGGGCTGGATGATCGGCGGAAGCTTTGAAAACCGGGTGATTCAGGAATCCATTTCCTATGGGAAAAAACGAAGCAGTGTCTATCTGGCTAAAATGTTGATGTACTCAAGCGTAGTGATTGTGCTCTGTCTGATCTATTGGTGTTTTACAGCGCTTCCGGCAGGGCTCAAAAACGGTCTGGGCACAGCGGACATCTGTGGAAATTTAGTTCAGATCCATTATATTATTGGAATGGTGGTCGCCGGTAGTGTGGCATATATCAGCGTGATCACGATCTGTGGCATAATAGCATTCTTTGTGCGAAAGACCGGAGCCACAATGGGCCTCTGTTTTGTCGGGATTTTATTCGGCGGAAATCTTTTGGCATCCATCCTTTCCGAAGATATGATAAAGATTGTCAATTATACCCCGCTCGGACTATATCGTCATGTATTAAAATTAGATGTAACATTGTCTGATATCTGCCAGACAGTTATAATCAGCCTATTCTGGATCATTCTATTCTGGACGGTTGGATTTCTTAAATTTCAAAAGACAGAGTTAAAATAGTGGAGGAAGCGATGTGGCTTTTGTTTTTTGTCATCAGTGTGTTATGGATTGCTCTTATCATCTGTTTTGCGGGTTTGAAATTACAGCTGCGCAGCTTAAGGCGGCAGTTGGAATACCGAATCAGCGCGCCGATAAAAAAGCCGCTTGCGCTGGAATTACAGGATAACGACCTGATGGCACTGACTGCTACTTTGAATCAGATATTCAAACAGGACGAGGAGTTTCGAAGCATCCAGAACATGCATGAAAGTGAATATAAAGAATTAATTACTAATATTTCTCATGATCTGAGGACTCCGCTGACTGTCCTGAAAGGATACCTGCAGCTATTGGAGCATTGTGAGACTGATGATGAAGGCAAAAAATATCTGTCCGTCTGTTTTCGGCATACGGATGAATTAGAACGGCGAATCAGGCAGTTCTTTGAATACTCTTATTGGATGAATCAGGAGCAGGAACCGCAGCTGGAAATATTAAATATAACCAACATGGTTGCTGATATCATGACAGACTTTATTCCGATGTTTGAGGATAAAGGTCTCACGATGTGCCTAGAGAAAAACACTATCTGCAAAGGGATGGCTGAGGAAGAGATGTTTCGTCGGGTGATGCAGAATCTTCTGAAAAACTGTCTGCAGTATTCTGTTGGTGAAGTGACGGTTTCCATCACACAAGATACAGATAGACCTATGAGATCCCTGCAAAACTATGCGATCGAAGACAAGATCCGAATCTGCGTCCAAAATCCGATTGCTGAAGATTCAGAGTTGGATGTATCCAAAATATTTCAACGGTTCTACGTAGAAAAGAAAGAGCGAAACCAGTCCACCGGTCTTGGTTTGTCCATTGTAAAGCTTCTTGTGGAAAAAATGCAGGGAGAAGTATTTGCCATACGCGATGAGAACCTGCTGAATATCGGTTTTTATCTTAAAACCAGTCTTTAGGATATGAATATGTGCCGAAGCGGTTACGAATATTCTGCCTTCACTTATTTTAGGGCTATCTGCTATCCTGACTCACGTTCTGTAAAGGGCAGATTGCAGATTCAGCGCGCCACTAGTCCGTTTTGTCTCCCTTGCAGCGTGTACATACAGTGATTCCGTTTCGAAACAATATTTTCTTTGAAACTTTTTGAACCGATAATCTGTCTAATGGGCACAAGTATGAGAAAAGGAGGAAAGCAGATATGCGAAACAGGAAAGAAGCTTTGATTCGGAGCATATTGCTGGAAAACTATCAGAGTTATTACAGACTGGCTTTTAGTTATGTGCATCAGGAAGCAGATGCGATGGATATCGTACAGGAAGGGGCATATAAGGCCATGCAGAAAGCTGGAAGTCTGCGGGAAGAGCGTTTTGCCGGTACATGGATATACCGGATTATGATTAATACGGCAAAAGACTATGTAAAGAAGTATAGGCAAGGATATGAAGCGTTAAATGAAAATATGATAGATTCGAATGGACATGATTCGGATATGGATTTGAAAGATGCGGTCGATAAACTCCCAATACAGGAAAAAACTTTGATAATTCTACGGTTTTATGAAGATAAGCCATTATCCGAGATTGCGGATATTTTGCAGGAAAATTTAAGTACAGTCAAGAGCAGACTTTACAGAACGCTGGAAAAGCTACGCAAGGAACTTTATTGATTGAGTAAGTAGACAGAAAGGGAAAGGTGTATTAGAGTATGAATAAACATATGGAAAATAATGATTTAAAAGAGCTGGAAAAAAGGCTTTTGGAAGAAAAAAAGCATTATCAGGCAATTCCGGTTCCCGAGGAATTGAAAGGAAAACTGGAAGAGGCAACAAAGGCTCCCGGAAAAGTCCATAGATTCCGCATACCCGCAGTTGTGGCAGCAGCCGTGGTACTGCTTGTTCTTCTACCCAACACCGGAGCGGACATTGCTTATGCGATGGGAAATATTCCGCTCATCGGTAAATTGTTTCAGGCAGTTACTTTTCGGGATTACCGGTATGAAAGCGAGCGGTTCGATGCAAATGTTGAAGTACCGCAGATCATCGTAGAAGATATGGGGGAGACCGACGAAGAAACGGAAGACGACTCTATGCAGTTACAGGAAACAATAGAGCAGGTCAATTTTGATATCGAGGAAGTGACGAATCAACTGATTGAAGAATTTAAAGTATCGGCGGAACTCGGAGAAAGCTATGGCAGTCTGGAGATTCATCACGAGACGGTAACGGATAATGAACAATACTTTACATTGAAACTTTCTATTTATCAGGGAGCGGGTAGCGGTTCAGAATCCTATAAATTTTATACAATTGATAAAAAGAGTGGCAAACAGATTCAAATTGTGGATTTGTTCCAGGAAAACAGCGGTTACGAGGATGTTATAAGCGAAGATATCCGGAATCAGATGCGGACGGCAATGGCAGAAGATGAGATGAATATGTACTGGGTGGACAATACAGATATGCCGGATATAAACTGGGAGGGAATCAAGGAAGACCAGAACTTCTATTTTGACGGGAAAGGAAATATTGTCTTCATTTTTGATGAATATGAGGTTGCACCCGGTTATATGGGAGCGCAGGAATTTATGGTGGAGAGGTCTGTATTTGAAAATCTTTTGAAATAAATGGGCGGGCTGATTCGATTATTAAATCAGCCCATTGAAATTTAAGTTTGCTTTATGGACACTAAAATTTGTTTGCTATAAAATTTCTATTGGGATATAACGTAAGTATGGTAATGTTTGGAATATAAAGGTAGGTGATGATATGCTGACATTAGAGGGCTATTATGATGGAGAGACTGTTCGAACCCTGGGAAAAATTCGTGCACAGAAAAATCAAAAGCTAATTATCATAATATTGGATGAATTCGTTGAGGAAATTCCTCAAAAGAAGAATGTGCATACTGCAAGAGGTATGCTGGCAAAGTACGCAGATTCGAACTTGAGGGAGCAGGAAGCGACAGCTTGGGATAAAGCGGTGGTAGAAAAATATGGTAATGTTTGACAATAAACAGGGTAAATATGGAGGTTTTATGGAGAAAAGAAATTCTGGAAATAAAAGATGGAAGATTTGGCTGGCAGCTATTGTCGCTATCTTTGCAATGCTTACGGTCACTTGCACTATTTATGTAAATGATTATTATCGGGCGGATGAGGATGCAAAGCAGGCTCTTTTGTCTGACGAGGCGGTAAAAGTGGAATGGATAGAAGATAATGTAATAGCTTTTGTGCCGGAAGACGCGGTAGCAGGACTGATATTTTATCCGGGAGGAAAAGTGGAGTATACGGCATACGCGCCGCTATTGCATGATCTTGCAGAAGAGGGAGTTCTTTGTGTGTTATGCAGGATGCCCTGTAATCTGGCGGTTCTTGCCCCGGACGCAGCAGAGGGGATGCAGGAGAATTTTTCAGGAATTGAAAAATGGTATATAGGCGGTCATTCTCTTGGCGGTTCTATGGCGGCTGTCCATGTGGCAGAGCATGCAGATGACTATAATGGACTGATTCTTCTGGCGGCATATTCCACAAAGGATATCAGCAGTTCCGGACTGCAGGCACTTTCGGTTTACGGAACGCAGGATGGTGTATTGAACATGGAGAAATACGCAAATAATCTTACGAACCTTCCGGCAGATAGAAAAGAGTGTATCATAGAGGCGGGGTGTCATGCACAGTTTGGAAGTTATGGTAAACAGGATGGGGATGGAGCACCGGGAATCAGCGGTGAGGAACAAAGAAAGATTACGAGTGAGGCGATCATGGAACTGATTAGGGAGTAGGACAGTACAGCGATAATAAATTTGAATTGGTGGAGGCGTATAGAATGTTACATAAGCTTAATTCATTGCAGTATTCCAATTTAATTGATCATGCTAATGCTCATGATTGTGGTTCTGTTTATCCGCTTTCTGTTGCTGAGGGTATTCAGGAAGGAGATATTTTCACTGATTCGCTGCAAGATTATGAGAAAGTCCTATTTTGGGCGCATAGTGGTTTTGCTTATCTTTCGGGAAATATTGATGAGCATTTTCTGGAAGACATATACGAGCTGATGTTGGATAGAATGAAATCGAATACGAAACGATTTCTTTTAATGACAAGAGATAAATATGTACAAGAGTTTTTTGAATCAAAAGAAGATGTGATTGAAGAAAAAAGATATTTGTTCAAGTATTCAGACACGAAAAGATATATGGAATCTTCTTTACCTGACGGCTATGAATTGAAAGAAATAGATAACCGGTTATTAGAGAAAATTTCAGGGAAGATTGTACCTTCTCTTTTTTGGAATAATTTAAATGATTTTTCGATAAAAGGAAAAGGGTATTGTATAATTTGTAATAACGATATTGCTTCATGGTCATTTTCTGCTGCGGTAAGTACGAAAGAAATAGATATCGGAATAGAAACGAAGCCTGAATATAAGCAACAGGGATTAGGGATGATTGTTGCAAATAAGATGATACAATACACCACCCAGCAGGCGAAAGAACCTGTATGGGCATGTCATTATACAAATACTGCTTCTGAAAAAATGGCAGAAAAACTAGGCTTTATCAAGGTGTCCGAGTGCTCTGTTATAAAGAGTAAGTATTGAGGAAGCATACAACTTTGAATGTATCTTTTTATTGGATAAATCGGTGATTACTTGAATGTTAATATGCGTTGCTTGTAGCAACGGGCGGTTCTTCATACAATAGTGTGAACAACTGAAAGAAAGGTGGTATCCCTAATGTTAAACGAAAACATTAAAGCAATCAGAAAATCAAAAGGACTTTCACAGGAAGAGCTTGCCGTCAAACTGAATGTGGTGCGGCAAACACTCTCTAAATGGGAGCGAGGGTTGTCGGTTCCTGATTCTGATATGTTGATCTGCATATCAGAGGTGCTTGAAACACCCGTAAGTACTTTACTTGGAGAAACTGTTATTGAGTCGAAGGCTGATGACTTAAAAGTGATTTCCGAAAAACTGGAGGTTATAAACTTACAGCTGGCACAAAGGAATATCATGAGACAAAAAACGTTTCATTGGCTGCTTATCTCATTGTGTGTGGTCATAGTAACAATTTTTGCGGTCTTAATAGCATTAAATAGTCCTTACCTAGGTTGGAATTATAGTGACCCTGAAACCGCCGTTGCCGGAGTGATGTTTCATGCATTTGAATGGATGTTTGTCAGGTTAGCGCCGATTATCCTTATAGTGGCGATCGTTGGAATTGTCTTGACACGGAAGAAAGTATAAAACTGCTCTACTTTTTGGAATAAACTGATTGACATATCAAAATGCATTGAACCGTCTTTTGTAAATTGAGCAATAGACGGTTCAATTTCCTGTTTACATTTTGTTGCTTTTTTTTCATGAGATTTATGCTAAGATAGCTCCAAAGAGGGGTGTGTACTACAGTATGAGAATATTAGTGATTGAGGATGATACTGCGATTTCTGAGCTGATTTGCATGAATCTGCAAGCGGCGGGATATGAGACAGAGGCGATCTTTGACGGCGATGCGGCGGAGGCGGCGCTGAAAAACGAAGAGTCAGGCAGCGCCGCGCTGGCGCTGGTCGATGTGATGCTTCCGGGGAAAGACGGATTTGAACTAATGGAGGATTTGCAGAGGGCGCAGATCCCGGTGATCTATCTGACCGCAAAGGATGACGTGATTTCAAAGGTGCATGGTCTGAAAGCCGGTGCGGAAGACTATATCGTGAAGCCGTTTGAAGTATTGGAGCTACTGGTGCGTATCGAGAAGGTTCTGAAAAGAACAGGACGGGGACGGGAAAAGATTGTCATCAGAGACGTTGTCATAGATTTAAAGGAGCACAGCGTACTCAAAAACGGTGAAAAGGTGAATTTGAAGCCGATGGAATATGAACTTCTGGTGACGTTGGCGCAGAGTAAAAACGTGGCTTTCAGCAGAGAAGAACTGCTTGGCAGGTTGTGGGGTGTCGATTATGTGGGCGAGACCCGGACGGTGGATGTGCATATCGGGCAGCTTCGTAAGAAACTGGATTTCCATGATGTGATCCGCACGATTTCCAAGCATGGGTATCGACTGGAGGATATGGAGTATGAAGCTATGGATTAAAATGTCTGCTATAACAGCGGCGGTGCTGCTTGTGAGCACGGGTATATCAGGGGCGGCGGTCATTTACCATTCGGCACGCTATAATAAGGAAAAGACGATAGAAAACTATGAACAGCAGCTTAATGTGGCGGCATATGCAGTCAGCAGAGAACTGGAATATGAACCATTCCAGAATTTCAGCGAAGCGACCGCCAACGCCTATTATCATTATGTGATAGAAAAATATGACGCTTCTATGTATATTTTAATTGAAGGAGAGCAGGTACTCTGTAATCTGACGCCATATGAACTGAATAACCCCGGAGATGACAGATGGGGTGGAGTAGAAGCATATCATATGATTCAAAAGCTTGACAACAGGTATATTCTGGTGATGGGAATTAGAATGCCGGTTGCGGGCAGCGATGAATATAAGCTGGTACTGGTACGGGATATTTCCAAGATCTATAAAGATATCCGTGCACAGGCTTTTTTTTATGTCCGTATCTATCTGGCGGCAGTTCTGATGGCAGTGGTTTTGGTTTTTCTGATGATAAAGAAAGCTCTAGCGCCTTTACGGGAATTACAGCGTGCGGCACAGGATATCAGTGAGGGCAGACTGGAAAGGCGTGCAAAGGTGCATACAAGTGATGAAATCGGAGACATGGCAGCAGCTTTTAACGGCATGGCAGCGCAGATTGAAAATCAGGTTACGGAGCTGTCGCTGGAATCGGAGCGGCGCAGACAGATGTTAGGCAGCCTGACGCATGAAATGAAAACGCCGATGACTTCCATTATGGGCTATGCTGATTCCCTTCTGCATGTAAACCTGAAAAAAGATCAGAAAGAAAGCGCACTACAGCATATTTATACGGAATGCGGCAGGCTGGTGCGTATCAGCAGCAAATTGATGAGCCTGATCGGGATGTATGATAATGACAGTATCTGTATGGAAGAAGTTTATGTTGATGATTTGTTCTCTGCCGTTGCCGAAATGGAAGAGAATAATTTAAAAAAGAAAAATATGACGCTCAGCTATTCTTGCCATATGGATAAGAAGATTATGGACAAAGATTTGATGATAAGTTTATTGACTAACATAGTCGATAATGCGGTAAAAGCAAGCAAAACCGGTTCAGACATTATTATGGAAGCAAAAGAAGACAGAATTACAGTGCGCGATTTTGGCTGCGGTATCCCTGAGGATGAGATCCCCAGGGTAACAGAAGCTTTCTATATGGTAGATAAAGCCCGCAGCAGAAAGGCAGGAGGTTGCGGACTGGGACTGGCGCTGTGCGGTAAGATTGCAGAACTTCATGGGGCGGAACTTGAGATAACAAGCAAGGAAGGAGAAGGAACTGAGGTGTCGGTTATTTGGGGGAATGTGTAATTCGTATTTTTACCTGACGCAATTTACGTTTTCTTACGCTTTGCGCGGTAAATGTGCAGAGCTGTACTGAACAGTTTCCAAAATGTTTACATTCTGTTGTATACCTTTTACAGCCGCACAGGATATGCTGTGGATAGGTGATAGCGAAACCGTTTTGTTGAGTTGTGAGAGTGGTCTCGCAAATCCCTATCATATAGGTAAACAGAAAGGAGTAATGTAGAAATGACAAGTAAAAATCGCAAATTACAAAAATTGACCGCAGTAGTCATAGTAGCAGGCATGTGCCTTGGAACAATATCAGGATGCGGCAGCGGCGCAGATTCCCAGGAAGACGCAGTTACATTAAAGGAACAGAATGGAGAGCAGCCACCGGTGCAGGTGAGCACAGAGGAAACGGCGGTATCCGGAAATGTTGCCGAGCAGGTGCAGGCTCCCGAAATTTATCAGACGCAGGTTACCGGCGATGCCGTCACGATCACGGCGGACGCGGCGGTTATCATTCCTGATGTCCCGGGAATAAAACTGAAGAAGGTGACAGCGCGCACTTTTACGCAGGAAGACTATGATGCGATAAACAGGGTGCTGCTTGGAGGCGGAAAACTGTGGGAGAGAAACCTTGAGGCTATGCAGGAAAGCCAAGGCATGTTCAGAGAGGAGATTGATGAAAGAATAGCAAAACTAGAGAAAAGAATCGCGCAGGAAGGTGTGAATAGCGATGCCACATACAACAGTAAAGGGATTATCTGGAATCAGGAGCTTGAAAAACTAAAAACATTAAGGGAATATGCGGTTTCCAAAGAAGAAGCAGAGGAAAGCGGATTGATTATGGAGATACCTGCGATTGTCTCATATGACGAGGCATTATCAGAAACCGGAGAGAATGAACTTTACGGTTTGGTTACCGTGAATGGGCAGGACTACAGCCTTAACATAAATAATAATGTGACAGATATGGGCTATAGAGTAATAAATCATAGAGTTAAGTTTCGGATTGAGAAGCAGGATGGGGACGGAAAATATCTTGCTTATTCCGGAAAATATCTTCCTTTTTCCAATGCGAAGCCTGACCCGGAAAATTTGCCGGAATCTTTGAACGGTACCAAGTTTATGCCGGGATTTGTTAATATGGATACACCGCCTGAAGAAGTTATGACAGAAGTGACTGAAATAGTCAACCAAATCGGACTTGGTGAATATGATATTCAGGGCGGCGGATATTTTGCCAGTCGGATTGCGGATGATGATGTTGGGAGTAGTGAGGGATATTATAATTCGCGCTATTTTGCCGGTATGAGATATGGTGTTCTTGCCGGTATGGGATATGGCGTGCACCTTTACAGGGTAGAGGATGGCATTCCCATTATATTTACTTATGAAAATGGCGGTCAAATTCCGAATGAAGATGCTGAAAAATTGGCACAAGCTATGGAAAAAGGAGAAGATATTGCTCTTGAAGTGGCATACTGGCCTTATGAAGAAATGACATTTATCTATACGGATGACGGTCTTCGTACATTTGAGTGGCAAAACCCATATATAATCGAAGATATGTCCGGGGAGTATGTATTTCTTCTTCCGTTTTCCGATATCAGCGATATTTTTGAAGAGATGTTGTTGAAAAAACATGCGGACGGTTTCAATAACGAAGGATATACGATTGACATACAGGTAGAGCAGGTGGTTCTAAGCTATATGAGAGTCAGGGACAAAGGTTCTCTGGAAGGAACTTTGATTCCGGTATGGGATTTCTTTGGCACCGAAACCTATAAAAAAGCGGGAGAAGTGGACTTTGTAATTGACAGAGGTTATGACGGCGTTTTTCCTCAGAGTCTGTTGACTGTTAATGCTATGGACGGAACAATTGTGGACAGGGCGGCAGGGTATTAAGAAAGGCAAACGCTCAATGAAAACAAAAGGATAGCAGAAGTCTGTACAATAGTTGTGTATCGGCATAAAATTGTGTTACAATAAGACATGAAGTTAAACTAGGACATGAAGTTATACTAAGGCGTCAAAGTACGCCGCCTAAGTATAACTAAGTCATGTCTTGGAGAATGCGAAAAGCGTGCATTCTCCGTGGGCTGGGAGGAGAAGGTACAGCAGTAATAGGGGGATGAATAAAATGAAGATTGCGGTACTGCTTGGGGGAATCGGCTATGATTCCCAGAAGAGAACGGTTAGTGGTATATTGGACAGAGCGATTTTGGACAGGACAAATGTCTACATTTTTACGTGTGACGGATGGAAATATGAGGTTCCGACCAAATATGATAAAGGGGAATACAATATTTATAATCTGCCGGATTTCACGAAATGTGACGGTGTGATCCTGAATACGGATACGATCCACGAGCCGGATATTGTGCAAGAGATCGCAGCCAGGATCAGTGAGGCAGGAATCCCCTGCATTGATTTAAACATCAATAACCCGTGGTTTATGCATGTTGAGATGGAGAACAGAAATGGTGTGGAGGAGATTGTCAGGCACCTTATCACGCAGCATAATGCCGCAAACATTTTCTTTATTTCAGGACCGGAGGACAGTCATGATGCCAATCTCAGACTGTGGGCTTACAAAGATACGATGGCAGAAAATGATATCGAATGGGATGAGAAATATATTTATTACGGGGATTACAGTTATGAGAGCGGACAAAGGGCAGTCAGGAAATTTCTGGATGAAGCCGGCGTGAAACCTGACGCAATTGTTGCGGCCAATGATGAGATGGCGGTAGGTGCAATGCTGGCCTTGAAGGAAGCGGGATACCGGGTGCCGGAAGACGTGATGGTAACAGGCTATGATGACAGTGATATTGCGGCATACAGCTATCCAAGACTGACTACGGTGAGAAGGGGAGAGTATGAAGCGGGACAGATCGCTTACGATAAAATCGTCGCAATGATTCGTGGAGATGAGGTGGAGGATAATACCATTATTCAGGGGCATGCAATGTTTGCGGAATCCTGCGGATGTGCTGACTGGAGAGATGCGGATGCGGCGCAGATGCGGGAAAACTATATGAAGCAGCATGTCAAGGCACATCGGGAGATGGAGATCCTTAAAAACTCTTCGGTGGAATTTACCGGATTGGTTGAGATCGATGATCTTTTGGAGAGTCTGGAGCAGTACATACACGATATCGGTATAGAATACTTTTATTTATGCACCTGCGGAAGTCTGGACAATTATTATAAGGAACTGGAAAGAATTGCGGACGGAGAAGAGCGCGGCAGGGATGCTTCGGTCTACAGCGATGAAATATGGGTGCCGTTTGCCTATGAAAGAGGAGAGATCAACAGTTACGGAGCGTTTCATAAGAGTATGCTCCTGCCGGAGGAATGCGAAATGAAGCGCGCGGGTGCGTTCTATATTATTATGCCGCTCCATTTTCAGGATCATTGTTATGGCTATTGTGTGGTGAGGGATTATCGTCCGGCGTTTGAAGGGCGGTTTTATCAGAATTTCATATTAAATGTGGATAATGCAATGGAGATGATTCGAAAACAGGATATGATGAAAACCATGCTTCAGAGATTGAATAAAAAGCTAAGTGAGGATCCGAGGCAGGACTAGGCAACGGATTCGCAGGCATTAAATAACTAACCGCAGGAATTTATTGACTTTTCCCTTGAGATTTCATAGAATTTTGAGTAGGCGCTTATCGTATGCGCGACGTATTAATGAAATCAGAAGGGAGTAAGACAATGTCAGAGAGAACGATACCATATAAAATCTATTTGGAAGAGGATGAGATGCCAAGGCAGTGGTACAATGTCCGTGCCGATATGAAAAATAAGCCGGCTCCACTGCTGAACCCGGGGACCCTGCAGCCTATGACTTTCGAGGAACTGCAGGGAGTATTCTGTGATGAGCTGGTAAAACAGGAATTAAACGACACGGATGCTTACATCGACATTCCTCAGGAGATTCTGGATTTCTACAAGATGTACCGTCCATCACCGCTTGTACGGGCATACTGTCTGGAGAAAAAGCTGGATACCCCGGCGAAAATCTACTATAAATTTGAAGGAAATAATACGAGCGGCAGTCATAAGCTCAATTCCGCTATTGCACAGGCATATTATGCGAAACAGCAAGGGCTTAAGGGTGTTACCACGGAGACCGGCGCGGGGCAGTGGGGAACGGCCCTTTCCATGGCATGTTCCTACTTTGACTTGGACTGCCATGTCTATATGGTTAAGGTTTCCTATGAGCAGAAGCCTTTCCGCCGTGAAGTGATGCGTACTTACGGTGCGCAGGTGACGCCGTCACCCTCCGATACAACGAATGTAGGAAGAAAGATTCTAGAGGAGTTCCCAGGTACCACGGGAAGTCTTGGCTGTGCCATTTCTGAGGCGGTAGAAGCTGCCACCAGCAAAGAAGGCTATCGTTATGTATTGGGAAGCGTTCTGTCACAGGTATTGCTTCATCAGTCGATCATCGGTGAGGAGACAAAGGCAGCGCTTAAGAAATATGATATCAAGCCGGATATGATCATTGGCTGTGCGGGCGGCGGTTCCAATCTGGGCGGTCTGATCTCGCCTTTCGTGGGCGAAAAGTTACGGGGAGAGGCGGACTATCGGATCATCGCGGTAGAGCCGGCATCCTGTCCGAGCCTGACAAGAGGAAAGTATGTATACGATTTCTGTGATACCGGCAAGGTATGTCCTCTGGCGAAGATGTACACGCTGGGCAGCGGCTTTATACCGGCACCCAACCATGCCGGAGGGCTTCGTTATCATGGCATGAGCTCGGTAGTATCGCAGCTGTATCATGACGGGCTGATCGAGGCTACCAGTGTGGAGCAGACCGCGGTATTCCAGGCGGCGGAGCAGTTTGCAAGAGTGGAGGGCATCCTTCCGGCACCGGAGAGCGCGCACGCGATCAGAGTAGCGATCAACGAGGCTATGAAATGTAAAGAAACGGGAGAAGAGAAGACGATCGTGTTCGGACTGACCGGTACCGGTTATTTCGATATGGTGGCTTACGGTAAGTTCCATGACGGAGAAATGTCCGACTATATTCCTTCAGATGAGGATCTTGCAAGAGGATTTGCAGGCATACCTTCTTTTCCCGGTAATGAAATATAAGCGGGAGGACACTCTATGAACAGCGTGAGGGAGAAGCGCTTTAAGAAATTGAAGAGGAAGCAAATCTGGCCGTCTATTTTGGCTTTTGTTTTGTTTATAACTTTGTGCGTAGCCATGATTGCCGTTTTTCTGCAGCTTTTTGCACTGTATATCATGGGGACGAAGCTTGTGCAGCAGCACGGGGAGACACAGCATGTCAAGGCGGTTCTGGAGGGATTCCTTTCAAATGGGGATACGATTACGGAAGCAGTAGATCATATGCGTAAATACAAGGTTACCGACAGGGATGTCTATGTGATTGACCGGTCGCGTCATGTGGTGGCTAGAACCGGAGACTCCGAACCGGATTTTGGCATGATTCTTGATTTTAAATTAGATCAGGAGTTCGGGCTGGGTGAGAGCTTTATGGCAGTGGCGGACAATAGTAACCAGATCTTGGAAAAAGAAGGAACATACACGATTTTTGCCATGTCGGTGGATGAGGTGATCCAGAAGACTCTTACAAGAGATGAAGATCGCAGGGAGCCTGGGCCGTGGCTTAGCGATACGATTATTGCGCAGAAATACTGGTTGCGTACATCGCTTGGCGGCGGCCAATATGAAGCTTATGTCAAGTGTGTCATAGAGGTTCAGAGACAGGATATCTTCTATATATGTATCTTTGGTATCATCGCGCTGCTCCTTTTGATGATTCCGATTATAGTGCTTTTTATCAATACGGTCCGTTCCGTTGTGACACAGCGGCGAATGACACAGCTTATTTATCTGGATCCGGTGACCGGAGGCAGGAACTGGTTCTTCTTTCGAAATAATGCGGAACGGATTCTGACCAGACTGCGCAACAGCAGGAAGGCTTTTGCGCTCGTGAATCTGCAGTTGGAACGCTATCAGAATTACTGTGCCTGTTACGGTGTGAAAGCGGGTGAGGAACTGTTAGAAGCGATGGACGGTTTTATGAAGGCGAGAGTCGGTAAGAATGAGTTGTTTGCAAGGCATGAAGGCGCCGATTTTGGTCTGCTGCTCGTCTGCGAGGGAGAGAATGAGCAGGAGTATCAGGAGAACTGCAGGAAACGTATCCGATCACTGGTAGCGGAACTGACGGGGCTTAAGCCGGATCAGAAGATTCATTTTCATGCAGGAATCAATATGATTCCGCCGTACATAGCTGAGGACGGCAAGTGGTATCATGCCAGAAAGGGTGTGGATATCAATCAACTCTATACTTATGCCAATGCGGCGGGAATGACGGCGGACTGCCTGCAGGATCAGACGATCTCATTCTTTGATCAGGAGATGTTAGGCAGACAGGTGTGGGAGCGCTGGGTGGAAGACAATATGGAAGAAGCGCTCAACAATGAGGAATTCCAGGTATATATGCAGCCGAAATACAGCCCGCTCAACGGTAAGTTAGTGGGTGCCGAGGCATTGGTGCGGTGGATCAGCCCCACGGAAGGATTTATTGCGCCGGACAGATTTATTCCGATCTTCGAGGATACCGGATTTATCACGCAGTTAGATGATTATATGATATCCCATGTCTCTAAGTTACAGGCGGAGTGGATGATTCAGGGTAAGAAGATGATCCCGATTTCCATCAATGTGTCGAGAGCGCATTTCGCGCAGGAAGGACTGGCGGAGCATATCTGTGAACTGGTGGATGCATATGGGCCGCGGCATGATCTGATCGAGCTGGAGGTGACAGAGAGCGCTTTCTTTGATGATAAAGATATTCTGATAGAGACTGTAAAACAACTGAAAGCCTATGGATTCCACGTATCGATGGATGATTTCGGAGCAGGATACTCTTCGCTTAATTCCCTGAAGGATATACCGCTCGATGTACTCAAGCTGGACGGAGAGTTTTTCCGCGGAGAGGATGATGACGGAAGAGGAGAGATTGTTGTCAAGGAAGCGATTCAGCTCGCCAGAAATCTTGATATGCGTGTGGTGGCGGAGGGAATCGAGAAGAAGGAACAGGTAGATTTCCTCGCGGGACAGGGATGTGATATGATTCAGGGGTTTTATTTTGCAAAACCCATGCCGATTGCGGAGTTTGAAGAAAAGGTGGAGAAGGACGCATAATGTATATCTTTTTTATTATTTTACAAGTGCTGGGAATTGTCGTGCTGTTTGCCGAGGCGCTTTATCTTGTGAATCAGCGGACGTCGCGCCAGCAGATCAGAATGCTTCTGCTTATGATTGCGCTATTAATCAATTTTGTGGGCTATCTGTTTGAACTGCAGGCGGGTACGAAAGAACAGGCGCTGCAGGCGCTTAAGTTCTCCTATCTCGGAAAACCGATCATTGTGCTGACAATGTTTCTTTTTATCATGGATTACTGCAAAGTCAGAATGCCCGGATGGCTGCCGTCTGTTTTGTCCTGTTTTCATATTGGGATAATCGGTCTGGTTATGACATGTGAGAAACAAAGTCTGTTTTACAGCAGCATTGAATACACGACGGCGGGAGTTTTTCCGCATTTGGTATTGAAATACGGTCCTGTGTCTGTAATCTACCATATAGGACTTATAGGTTATGTTGCAGCGATGGTAGTCGCCTGTGCACGTAAGTATATCCATGTGAGCAGCGAAGGCGAGCGTAAGAGGATGCTTGCGTTCTTTTCAATCCTTGCGATTATGAGTGTGGGATGGGCCGGATATATGTTTAACTGGTTCGGCGGGTACGATTCCACGCTGGTCGCTTATCTGGTATCCGTGATCATACTTTCCATATTTTTGTATAAAGATAAGATACTGGAGACGCTGTCTATGGCGCAGGATCAGGCAATTGATGAATTATCCTCCGGTCTGGTGGTGCTGGATCGTGACAATACGGTTATATATTATAATAAGAAGGCGAGAGAGTTGTATCCCTTTGATGATGTCAACGCGCTGCCGTCAGTTATGGAAGAACTGGATAATTGTATTATTGAGAAAAAAGACATTGAACATGACAACAGAGTATACAATGTGGGCAGCCGCCTGTTGACCAAGCAGAACGTTTATTTCGGCAAAATGTACGTGTTCAACGATATCACGGACAGCTTCCGGTATGCGAGGAATGCGAAGGAGCAGGCGGATATCATGAAGGGATTAAAAGAGCGTGCCGAGGCGGCGAATCAGGCAAAGTCCACTTTTGTTTCCAACATTACGCATGAGATCAGGACGCCTATGAATGCCATTGTCGGTATGACGGAGATATTATTGCGGGAGAATCTGCCCGAACAGGATAGGGGGTATCTGGTGAATATCAAAAATTCCGGTAATGCACTACTCAATATAGTAAATGATATTTTAGATTTTTCTAAGATGGAGTCGGGTAAAATGGAACTGGTGGAAGAAGAATATGAACCGATGCAGATGTTCAGTGATCTGAGTATGATCTTCCTGACACGTATCGGAGATAAAGATATGGAGATTTTGTTCGATATTGACGAAAATATGCCGCAGAAGCTCTATGGTGACGGGCTTCGTATCAGACAGGTTATCATCAATATCGTCAACAATGCGATCAAATTTACGGAAGTTGGATTTGTTAAGCTTACCCTGCGGATCGGTAAGGTGAGCGGGGATAATATAGAGCTTCTGGTGTCCGTGCAGGATACAGGACAGGGCATCAGAGAGGAGGATCTGGACAAATTGTTTGGTTCCTTCCAGCAGGTAGACAGTAAGAAGAATCGGGGCAAAGAAGGTACCGGCTTAGGATTGTCCATATCGAAGCAGCTCGTGGAGATGATGGGCGGCAGTATCGGCGTGCGCAGTACATACGGGGAAGGCAGCGAGTTCTATTTCAACATCATGCAGAAGAAGTGCACCGATCAGCCTGCCACACAGATTCATGATGATGAAGCGAGGAAGAACCTGAAGATCGGCGGATATTTCAGCAGGGCATGCCTGTGGCACGGACTGCAGGATCTGTCAGAGAAATTCGGGATTACGTGTATACCCTATGAAACATGGAAGGAGACGAGAGAACAGCTGGACTGTTTCTTTATGGATATGGCGGGACATGATGCGCTGGCCCAGGATATAGACAATTACAGCACGCAGATGGGTGAGATGTATATGCTGCGTAATCCGCTCTTAGAGGAGTGTAACGCCGCTGGGATCACGGCAATCAATAAACCGCTCTACAGTCTGAATTTCTGTCAGACGATTAACCACGAATCGTTGTATGTCGGTCCCGTGACGGAGGAGTACATGAACTTCACGGCGCCGGAGGCTTCCGTGCTGATTGTGGATGACAATGAGATCAATCTTGAAGTGGCAGTAGGTCTTCTGGAGCCGCTGCACATGCAGATCGACACGGCGGAAAGCGGAAAGCGTGCCCTGCAGATGGCGGCAGAGAAGAAATATCATATGATTTTCATGGATCATATGATGCCTGTCATGGACGGTATCGAGACCACGGAGCATCTGCGGCAGATGGAAGATGAATATTATCATACAGTGCCCATCGTAGCGCTGACGGCCAATGCCCTGATGGATGCGCGCGAGAAGTTTGCGAAGGCAGGGATGGATGATTTCGTGGCAAAGCCCATCGAGATGAAGGAAATCTGCAAATGTATCAGGAAATGGCTGCCGGATGAGCTGATCGTATTTGGTGCGGCGACGGATGGAAATGAAGGCGCAGCGCTGGTGGCGACACAGCGTACAGCCGGAGACGATTCCCAAGCGCAGAGTGCGCCGCTGCCGGATCTACCGGGCATCAATGCGGCGGACGGTATTAAGTATTCCGGCAGCGAGAAGCTGTGGTATAAGCTGTTAGGTGATTTCTACAAGCTGATCGACGCTAAGGCTAACAAGATCGAGAAATGTCTTGCCGACAACCTGATCAGAGATTATACGATAGAAGTCCATGCCCTCAAGAATACGGCCCGTATGGTTGGTGCGGCACATCTGTCCGAGTGGTTCCATCGGATGGAGGACTGCGGTAATGCCGGCGATGTGGAGACGATCACGGCTGAGACGCCGGGCCTGCTTGCAGAACTGAGAAGCTATAAAGAGATCCTGCGTCCTTACGGAGAGGCAGGCAACCAGAACAAGAAGGAAGTGCCCGCAGATGAACTGATAGAGATCTTAACGAATATGCGGGATTCCATGGATCAGTTCGACTTGGACAGCGTGGATGCGGCTATGCAGGAGTTAGAGAAATGCCGCATACCCGATAGCTGCAGTCAGCAGATGGAGACGCTTCGAGTGGCGGTTACGGATGTCATGATGGAAGAAGTCATGAATGTGGCGGATGAGATGATTGGGATGTTGCGCTGAAATCAGTTGTACTTTCCATAAATATTGCCTATAATATTATGTAAAAGCGGAGGTAGATATTATGGAAGCGTTAAATAAAGAAGAAATTTATACGATAGATGATATTTATGCCCTGCCGGATGGAGAACGGGCGGAATTAATCGACGGGAAAATCTATTATATGGCTCCGTCAAATAGGAGACATCAGGATATTATTTTCTCATTATCACGTGCAATAGCTGATTACATTGATTTCAACAACGGTAACTGTAAAGTTTATTTAGCTCCGTTTGCAGTCTTCCTTAACGAAAATGACAAAAATTATGTGGAACCGGATATCAGTGTGATCTGTGATAGCGGTAAACTTACTGACAAAGGCTGCAATGGTGCACCGGATTGGATCATAGAGATTGTTTCACCGGGCAGCAGGCATATGGATTATTTTACAAAGCTGTTTAAATATCGTACCGCCGGTGTTAAGGAGTACTGGATCGTTGATCCGGAGAAGGATTCCGTTATGGTATATCGGTTTGAAGAAGAAATGATGGAGCAGTATCCTTTCGGAGATGATGTACCGGTTGGGATTTATGAGGGATTTTCTATTAAAGTGCAGTGAAGAATAGAAAGACTTTTGACGGATAGAGTATTAGGGTCAGATACTGTTTGTAAATGGGATAAGACAATTTAAAGAAAATAATTGCGCAATAAAAACACCTGCTGGAAGTTGATTTCCCGACAGGTGTTTTATTGTACATTTCAAGATTGTCTATTCAAATCCACAAAAATGAAATCCGTAAAACGAAATCCGCAATCAGAAGCGCATGATTTGCCAATTAGTGAAGTACCTCTATTTTCCTTACAGCTTCTTCCCTGTCAACAGCTCATACCCCTGCAGATATTTATCAATCGTCTTCTGTACGATCTCTTCCGGCAGCGTCCAGTCATGTCCCTCATTGCTCTTGAGCCAGTCTCTTGCGAACTGTTTGTCGAAGGAAGGCTGTGCATGTCCCGGCTCGTAGCCGTCCGCAGGCCAGAAACGGGAGCTGTCGGGAGTGAGCATCTCATCGCCTAGAACGATATTGCCGCTTTCGTCCAGACCGAACTCAAACTTCGTATCTGCGATAATGATGCCGCGGGTCAGTGCGTACTCCGCACATTTCTTGTAGAGTGCGATGGTGTAGTCACGAAGCTTGGAGGCATATTCCTCACCTTTGCCGGGGAATCTCTTTTCCAGATAGTCTACACTCTGTTCGTAGGAGATATTCTCGTCATGGTCGCCGATTTCCGCCTTTGTGGAAGGGGTGTAGATCGGTTCCGGCAGCTTGTCGGATTCCCGTAAGCCTTCCGGCAGCTTAATGCCGCATACGGTACCGTCCTTTACGTAGCTTGCCCAGCCGCTTCCCGTGATGTAACCACGCACGATGCACTCGATAGGCAGCATCTCTAATTTACGGCACAGCATGCTGTTGCCGTCGAATTTATCCTGTCTGAAAAATTCCGGCATATCATTTACGTCCACGGAGATCATATGATTAGGCAGGATATCCTGTGTCATGTCGAACCAGAACTTGGACATCTGCGTTAGGACGGTGCCTTTCTTGGTCACCTGGTTTTTCAGAATCACATCGAAACAGCTAATGCGATCCGTGGCAACCATGATCAGGCTGTCGCCGTTGTCGTAGATCTCACGTACTTTACCTTCTTTAATCGGTTTTAATTCAGTCATGTTTATCATTATTCCTTTCTTTCAGCGCACATATAAAACGGCATGGTTTGTCGATGAGCGTCTTTTTATGTACGGTTTTTCTTCTATATAATAGTTTCGAGATATTACATGAGTAGATTATACACGAACACCCCGCAGATTTACAAGTAATATGATGAGTTTTTTTATTTACCATGAAAGAACTAGTTTGCTTTTCACGCCTGCGCCATAGCCTAAGCTCAGAGGGGTGTTAATATCTGAAGGAACCCCTTAAAAAGCGTCGGCACTTGACGAGGTATTTTACGAGTCTAGTGCCCGCTACGCTTTTTACGGAGCGAGAGCGCGGTGACGCAGATATTAACGCTCCTCTGAGCGACCGTTTTTGCCAACATGTAAAAAGTTACAGAGCGAAAGCGCGGCTCCGTAGATATTAACTTCCATCTGCGCGTCAGTCTTGTTTGATCTGTGAAAAGTAACAAACCAGCCCCAAAATCGAAAACTTTTCTTGTAAAAACTCCACAATTCCATTATAATTTTAACTGTATACACTAAAACAGCAAAGGAGAGGGAGAAGATGAGCGAAAACAAAGAGTTCAAACCGTATATTCCTGCGGATAAGATTACGCCGGAGTTTACGGGGACATCGATCATTATGGGAGTTATCCTTGCCATCGTATTCGGTGCGGCAAATGCGTATCTGGGACTTCGTGTGGGCATGACAGTGTCTGCGTCGATTCCGGCGGCGGTTATTTCCATGGGTGTAATCCGTGTCATAATGAAGAAAAACTCCGTTTTGGAAAGCAACATGGTACAGACTATCGGTTCTGCTGGTGAGTCATTGGCGGCCGGTGCGATTTTTACCATGCCGGCGTTATTCCTGTGGGCGAAAGAAGGATTGTGCGACAGACCGAGTCTTATGGAGATTACGCTGATTGCACTCTGCGGCGGTGTGCTGGGCGTGCTGTTTATGATTCCGCTTCGCAATGCGTTGATCGTTAAGGAGCATGCTACACTCTTGTATCCGGAAGGAACAGCCTGTGCGGAAGTGCTTCTTGCAGGTGAGGAGGGCGGCTCCAATGCATCTACTGTATTCAGCGGTATGGGATTTGCTGCCGTATTTAAATTCCTTGTGGATGGTATTAAAGTCATTCCGGCGGATGTTGCAGCTGAGTTCCGCTCTTTTAAGGGCGAACTGGGTATGGAAGTCTATCCTGCACTTCTCGGTGTAGGTTATATCGTAGGTCCGAAGATTGCTTCTTATATGTTTGTGGGATCGTTAATCGGATGGATGGTGATCATTCCGATGATCTGTCTGTTTGGCGCGGATGTGTGGATGTATCCGGCTGATGTTGGAACGACGATCGGACAACTTTATGAGAGCGGCGGCGCTTCGCAGATCTGGAGTTCTTATGTGAGATATATCGGTGCAGGAGCGATTGCGACGGGAGGTATCATTTCTCTGATTAAATCCTTACCGCTTATCGTTACGACTTTCAGGGATTCCATCAAGAGTATGAAGGGCAGTAAAGATACGAGTGGTGCGAGAACGGCGCAGGATCTGCCCATGGGTGCAGTGCTGGCCGGTATCGCAGCAATGGTTATCATTATCTGGCTTGTTCCCGCAATACCCGTTAGTTTCCTTGGGGCACTGCTCATCGTAATATTCGGTTTCTTCTTTGCAACCGTATCTTCACGCATGGTAGGGTTGATCGGAAGTTCCAATAATCCGGTGTCCGGTATGGCTATTGCCACGCTTCTGATTGCAACAATGTCCATTAAGGCAACAGGTGACAGCGGCATTACGGGTATGATGGGCGCGATTGCAATCGGATCGGTGATTTGTATTATTGCGGCGATTGCCGGTGACACATCACAGGATCTGAAGACAGGTTTCCTGCTTGGCGCAACACCGAAGAAACAGCAGCTTGGTGAGCTTATTGGTGTAATTGCCGCGGGTCTTGCCATTGGCGGCGTATTGTATCTGTTGAATAATGCATGGGGTTACGGCGGGGCGGAAGTTCCGGCTCCTCAGGCGACATTGATGAAGATGATCGTAGAAGGTATCATGGGCGGTGATCTGCCTTGGAATCTTGTATTTATCGGTGTATTCCTTGCAATTGGTCTGGAAATTCTGCAGGTTCCGGTTATGCCTTTTGCCATCGGTCTGTATCTGCCGATCTACTTAAATGCCAGCATCATGGTCGGCGGTGTAGTGCGTATGGTTATGGACGCGCGGAAGAAAGTGGATGAAAAGACTAAAGAACGTCAGGCTACCGACGGTACCTTATACTGTGCGGGTATGATTGCCGGAGAAGGTCTGGTAGGTATCCTGCTTGCGCTACTTGCGGTCGGAGGTGTCTCCATGGATCTGTCCGGTTCACTGAACTTCGGTAACATCGGCGGCGTTGTACTAATGATCGTGATGATTTTGTGTCTGCTTAAGTTCTCTTTGTGGAAGAAGAGTAAGAACTGATGAAGAAGAAAAAACAGCAGGTGAATTATCTTGATCTGATTCCGGAACGGGCCGCAAAGCTTACGTGGAGTGAGGACGAGGAAGGAATGATCATTCTGGAAGTTGAGAATACGGGAGTATTCAACCGTATTGCCCAGAAGCTTTTCAAACGTCCGAAATATACGAAGGTCCATATGGAGAAGTATGGTAGCTTTCTGTGGCCGTTGATTGACGGTGAGAGGACTGTGATGGAACTTGCAGATTTGCAGAAGGCACAGTTTGGCGAGGAAGTGGAGCCGTTGTATCCGCGGGTGGCGAAATATATGCAGATCATGGAAAGCTATGATTTTATCAGTTTGAAAAATAATCCTAAGGCTCATGCCGATGGTGATGAAGAAAAGTAAAAACGCAGAAAGTAAAACAGGGAAAAGTCCCGCCGGTGACGGCGGGGCTTTTTGGCTCTTTGGCTTGTGTAAAGAATCAGGGTGACAATTAATGAGCAAAAAATTATTGTCAAAAAAATATCAATGTGGTATGATGACACCGTATTGTATCTCGTATGAGAATAATAACAGGAGGATTTGTACCATGAAAAATGAAAAAACTTATGAACTTGTGCTTATGGCACTGTTCACCGCCATAATCGTGATTATGGCATTCACACCGCTGGGATACATCCCGCTTGTAGTCATCAATGCGACGATCATTCATATCCCGGTCATCCTAGGAGCGCTATTTCTTGGACCGAAGAAAGGTGCATTTTTGGGATTCGTATTTGGTCTGACCAGTTTTATCAACAACACATTTAATCCAGTTACGGCATCGGCATTCGTGTTCTCTCCGGTCATAGCCTATGACGTAGTCGGCTTATCCGGTATCTTTAAGAGCATATATATATGCTTCGTACCGAGAATTTTAGTCGGCATAGTTCCTTATTTTATCTACATTCTGATCCGTAAGGCGCTTAAGAGCGAAGGACAGACAGGTAAGATCGTCGTGAATTTACTGGCATCTCTAATTCTGTTTATTTCCGTCAGGGCTTTCCTGATTCATCTGCTGCCTGAGACACTCAGCGCGCTTGTATGTACCATTATCGGTATAGCGGTGGGCAGCGTACTCATGGCTGTTCTCACGGTCAGCGGCAATAAGAAAGAGTCTGTAAGTATCGCGCTCGCATACGCAGGACTGGCTGGTGCCTTCACCAACACACTGTTTGTCATGAGCGGTATTTTTATTCTGTATAAGGAGGCTTATGCTCAGAAAGTCGGCGTGGCGGGAGAGGCCGTGCTGGACGTGATCATGGGCGTTGTAACATTTAACGGTGTTGTGGAAGCGGTTGTGGCTGCGATTATCGTTGCGGGTGTCGGTTTTGCGCTGACGAGGGTTAAGCCTGTCTATTCTACAAACCGAAATAAAACAGAAAGCAGGGCAAAGGCATGATCTTAGCGATAGACATCGGAAATACAAATATTGTTATCGGCTGTATTGAGGGAGAACGGGTGTGCTTCGTGGAGCGTGTGTCTACGAATCTCGCCAAGACTGAGTTGGAATACGCGGTGGAATTCAGGACGCTGTTTGAATTGTACCATATCGGCATGGAGGACATCACGGGCAGCATCATCTCATCAGTAGTTCCGCCTCTGAATAATATTGTGAGGGCGGCGCTTGAAAAGACCTTCCATAAGGCGCCGTTGTTGGTAGGCCCGGGGGTGAAGACTGGGCTCAATATCCTGATGGATAATCCGGGTCAGCTCGGCTCCGATCTGGTGGTCAATGCGGTGGCAGGATTGCACTATTACGGTGCGCCTATTATTATGATCGACATGGGAACGGCAACTACCATCAGCGTGGTGGACGATAAGAAGAATTATATCGGCGGCATGATCTTGCCGGGCGTTAAGGTTTCTCTGGATTCTCTGGTCAACAGGACTTCCCAGCTTCCCCGCATCAGTCTGGAAGCGCCGAAGAAAGTGATCGGAAGAAATACCATCGACTGCATGAAGAGCGGTATCGTGATGGGGCAGGCGGCATGTCTGGACGGCATGATCGAGCGCATTTTCGATGAACTCGGCTATGAGGCGCCGGTAGTTGCCACAGGCGGGCTGTCGGGCAGCATTGTGCCTTATTGCAAGAGAAAGATTGTATACGACAATGAATTGACCCTGAAAGGGCTGGGTATTATATATAACAAGAATGTGGAAAGTTAAGCTACACCGGATATGGCAGGCAGAGACCGAACGGAGGAAGATAAGATGGTAGCAGGCAAACATATTGTGCTTGGCGTGACAGGCAGTATCGCCGCATATAAAATAGCATCACTCGCCAGTATGCTGGTGAAACAGAAGGCTGACGTGACTGTGATCATGACGCCCAATGCCACCAACTTTATCAATCCGATTACTTTTGAATCACTGACCGGAAATAAGTGTCTGGTGGATACCTTTGACCGGAATTTTGAGTTTCAGGTGGAGCATGTGTCGCTGGCGAAACAGACCGATGTATTTCTCGTGGCACCTGCGTCAGCGAACGTGATTGCCAAGGCAGCTCACGGCATAGCGGATGATATGCTGACAACGACACTTCTTGCCTGTACCTGTCCGAAAATCTTCGCACCGGCGATGAATACCAGAATGTATCAGAATCCGATCGTGCAGGATAACATGAAGACGCTTGCACGGTACGGCATGGAAGTGATTACCCCCGCCAGCGGTTATCTGGCATGCGGTGATACAGGCGAGGGCAAGATGCCCGATCCGGAGGTGCTCTATGAGTATATCGTAAAGGCGCTGACGCCGAAGGATCTGGCAGGGAAGAAAGTGCTTGTCACGGCCGGTCCTACGCAGGAGAAAATAGATCCGGTGCGCTATATCAGCAATCACTCCACCGGTAAGATGGGATATGCAATCGCAAGACAGGCGATGATGCGAGGCGCGGAAGTGACACTTGTGTCGGGAAAGGTAAGCATACAACCGCCTATGGGTGTGCAGGTAGTGCCTGTGGTATCTGCGGCAGATATGGCACAGGCAGTCAAAGAAGCGGCACAGGAGCAGGATATCATCATTAAGGCGGCGGCAGTGGCTGACTATCGTCCTGGTGTGACAGCAGATGAGAAGCTTAAGAAAAAGGATGATGAGATGTCTATCGAACTGGAGCGCACGGAGGATATTCTGGCATATCTCGGCGCGCACCGCCGGGAAGGACAATTCCTGTGCGGCTTTTCCATGGAGACGGAGCATATGCTGGAGAATTCCCGCGCTAAACTTGTGAAAAAGAACATAGATATGATCGTTGCTAACAATCTGAAACAGGAAGGCGCCGGATTCGGTACCGACACCAATGTGGTGACCCTTCTGACGAGGGATGAGGCGATCGAGCTGCCCATCATGAGCAAAGAGGATGTGGCGGACAGACTGTTGGATCATATTGTGGAATACGGGGTAAAAAGATCCGGCAATAATTGATACCTGATATAACCGCATATGGAGGAGAAAACATGAGAATCGGAATGGGTTATGATGTTCATAGACTGACGGAGGAACGCAAGCTGATCCTGGGCGGTGTCGAGATACCATATGAGAAGGGGCTTCTCGGTCATTCAGATGCGGATGTGCTTCTTCACGCCATTATGGACGCGCTGCTTGGCGCGGCGGCTCTCGGCGATATCGGCAAACATTTTCCGGATACTGATCCCGCCTATAAGGGAATTTCTTCGATCGAGCTGCTGAAACGGGTGGGAGAGCTGCTTACGGAGAACAGCTTCCTGATCGAAAATATCGATGCAACCATTATTGCCCAGGCACCTAAGATGCGACCCTATATCGATCAGATGCGGGAAAATATCGCGGCGGCGCTGGACATCGAGACGGAACAGGTCAATGTGAAAGCCACCACTGAGGAGGGACTAGGTTTTACAGGCACAGGTGAAGGCATATCGTCCCAGGCAATCTGCATGCTGACAAGCCCCAGAGAGCTGTACAGCGAGGATGTCAGCGCAGCTAAGTGTGACGGATGCAGCGGATGTCCGAGGCAGGCCGGATAGTAACCGATCGGTTATGTTCCCGGTTTATCTAAACCGTCCGCCCAGATAAAAGTTAATATCTACGGAGCCGCGCTCCCGCTCCGTAAAAAGCGTAGCAGACGCTAAACTCGTGAGTTGCTTTGCAACTCATAACCTCGTTAAGCGCTGACGCTTTTTAAGGGGCTCCTTAAGAAATTAACTTTCATCTGTGCTAGATACAGTTATGTTTGAACAGGAACCGACTGTTAGAATAGGATTGACAAAATCAAGATTTTTGCATATCCTAATAGCAGAAACTTATCAGATATAAGATGCAAGCGACTAATACGGAATATGGACATTGAAAGGGAAGAGTACCTTTGTCAGAAGCAGACAGAGAGGAACCGCCGTCGGCTGGAAGCGGTTCTTGCGAAGAGAATGGGAAGTGCGCCCTGGAGTCCGGCTTATGCTCGGCTGACCCCGTTATAGGTCTTGAGTGAAAGAATGCAGATGTATTCTTTAAGTAGAGTGGAACCGCGGATCATTTCGTCTCTATTTCTGAACCGGAATAGGGAGGGGACCGCGGTCTTTATATTTTATAGGGTAATTCCGAGCTTGTGAAGCATATTTCGTAGGCGAATCGGTCCGCTTTTGCAGGAAAAAGGAAAAAGACATGGGTTTTATACAGAATATCAGGGAAGAGATTAGGATCATACGGGAACGTGACCCGGCGATCCACTCAAATATGGAAGTGTTCTTATATCCCAGCTTTAAGGTGATGATCTATTATCGGATAGCACATAAGATGTATCTGAACGGGCATTACTTTCTGGCCAGATGGATATCCCAGAAGGGGGTCCGCAAGACGGGGATCGAGATTCATCCGGGAGCACAGATCGGTAAGGGATTTTTTATTGATCACGGCAACGGCGTGATCATCGGAGAGACTACGGTTATCGGCGATAACGTGACGTTGTATCAGGGTGTGACGTTGGGAGGCACCGGCAAGGAGCACGGCAAACGTCATCCCACCATCGGTAACAATGTAATGATCAGTACAGGCGCTAAAGTGCTGGGGTCCTTTAAGATCGGCGACAACAGCAAGATCGGAGCAGGCAGCGTGGTATTAGAGGAAGTACCACCCAACTCTACAGTAGTTGGCGTGCCGGGACGGGTGGTGAAGCGCAATAACAGGTTGCTGCCACAGGAAGAGTTGGATCAGATCAACCTGCCCGATCCTGTCAGAGAGGATATTGCGGGCCTGCAACGTGCCAATGCGGAGCTGACGAACCGGCTGATCGATCTGGAACGGGAAATCAAACAACAAAGACAAAGACATGAAGTTGCACTAAGTCTGCAAAATACGCAGACTAAGAGCAACTAAGTCATGTCTGGAAGAATGCCGCTTGCAGCGAGCATTCTTCTGGGCTGGCTGGTAGTAATGTAAGAGAGATATGATGGAGAAAAAGATGACGAAATAACGATAAAGTAATAGAAAGAGGAGTGTACACTATGAAAGTTTTTAACACACTGTCGAGACAGAAGGAAGAGTTCGTACCGTTGCAGGAGGGGAAGGTCAGCATGTATGTCTGCGGACCTACGGTGTATAACCTGATCCATATCGGAAACGCCAGACCGATGATTGTGTTTGACACTGCCAGACGGTATATGGAACATAAGGGCTATGCGGTTAATTACGTCTCCAATTTTACCGATGTGGATGATAAGATTATTAAGAAGGCGAATGAGGAAGGGGTAGATCCTTCCGTGATCTCAGAGCGTTATATTGCCGAGTGCAGGAAGGACATGAAAGCGCTTAATGTAAAAGAGGCGACCACACATCCGAAGGCGACGGAGGAGATCGACGGCATGATCGAGATGATTCAGACTCTGATCGATAAAGGTCATGCTTATGTGGCAGAGGACGGCACGGTATATTATAAGACGAGAAGCTTTAAAGAATACGGCAAACTTTCGCATAAGAATCTGGATGATCTTCGAAGCGGCGGGCGTGCGCTGCTGGTGTCCGGAGAGGATCAGAAGCAGGACCCGCTTGATTTCGTGCTGTGGAAGCCGAAGAAAGAGGGTGAGCCTTATTGGGAGTCGCCCTGGTGCGAAGGACGTCCGGGATGGCATATCGAGTGCTCTGTTATGAGTAAAAAATATCTCGGTGAGGAGATCGACATCCATGCGGGCGGCGAAGACCTGATTTTTCCCCATCATGAGAATGAGATCGCTCAGTCCGAGGCAGCCAACGGCAAAGAGTTCGCCAAGTACTGGCTTCACAACGGCTTTTTAAATATCGACAATAAGAAAATGTCCAAGTCTGCGGGAAATTTCTTTACGATCAGAGATATCAGTGAGAAATATGACCTGCAGGTACTGCGTTTCTTTATGCTTTCGGCACATTACCGGAGTCCGCTTAACTTCAGCGCGGATCTGATGGAGGCGGCTAAGAACGGACTGGATCGTATTGTAACCAGCGTGAGCAATCTGAATTTCCTTATGGAAAAAGCGGCAGATGTGCCCATGACCGGGGAGGAGCAGCAGCTATTCAAAGAAGCGGAAACGTATATTACGAAGTTTGATGAAGCGATGGACGACGATTTCAATACGGCAGATGCTGTCTCGGCTATTTTTGAATTGGTAAAATTCGCAAATACCAATGTGAATGAACAATCGGGCAAGGCATTTATACAGGCAGTGAAAGATGAGATCGTAATGTTGTCCGATATCTGCGGTCTGATCGTGGAGAAAAAGGCGGATATCTTAGATGCACAGGTCGAAGCACTCATACAGGAGAGACAGGAAGCCAGAAAAGCGAAAAATTTTGCCAGAGCAGATGAAATCAGGGACACTTTGGCAGCGCAGGGCATTATTCTGGAAGATACACGAGAGGGTGTCAAATGGAAGAGAGCATAACGATCTTAGAGGCGATCAAGAGAGATTTTGGATGCGGTGAGATCGACATCCGTACCTATTCGCCGTTGACATTAGCGTATATCGGAGACGCGATCTATGATCTGGTGATACGGACCATCGTGGTGGAACGGGGCAACCGCTCTGCCAATAACCTTCACAAAAAGACGGTGACCTATGTAAACGCCCGTGTGCAGGCGAGGATGATCGATGCGTTGGAAGAGGAACTGACAGAGGAGGAAGCGGCGGTCTATCATCGCGGCCGCAATGCCAAGTCTTACACATCAGCCAAGAATGCTTCTATTATAGAATACCGCAAGGCGACGGGACTCGAAGCGCTCTGCGGCTATCTGTATCTGCAGGGTCAGCAGGAGCGGATGCTGTATCTGATCCGTGAGGCCATTGCGAGATTAGATATGACGATATAGAGATAACGAAGTAAAATCAGCAGAGTATAGACTCAATGAAGAGATATAGCTAACGAAAGGGATATAACATAATAATGGAACATACAGAATTTACGATCGAGGGCAGAAATGCCGTAATCGAAGCGTTTCGCGCAGGAAGAACAATAGACAAGCTGTTTGTGCAGGACGGCTGTCAGGATGGGCCGATCCTGACTATTAAGCGGGAGGCGGCTAAGTGCGGCAGCCTGATCAAGTACGTCTCCAAGGAGCGGCTGGATCAGATGTCCGAGACTGGCAGACATCAGGGCGTTATCGCATATGCGGCGGCTTATGCCTATGCAGAGGTAGAGGATATCCTGAAGCGGGCGAGAGATAAGGGCGAAGCCCCTTTTATCTTTCTGTTAGATAATATCGAAGATCCGCACAATCTGGGAGCGATCATACGTACCGCAAATCTGGCGGGAGCGCATGGTGTCATTATTCCGAAGAACCGGGCGGTTGGGTTGACGGCAACGGTGGCGAAGGCATCTGCGGGAGCAATCAATTACACGCCTGTAGCGAAGGTGACGAATCTGGGGCAGACGATCGAGGAGCTGAAGAAAGAAGGTTTGTGGTTCGTCTGTGCGGATATGGATGGTACCTGTATGTATGATCTGGACTTAAAAGGTGCGATCGGTCTGGTGATCGGCAGCGAGGGGAACGGCGTGGGGCGTCTTGTGAAAGAAAAGTGTGACTTCGTGGCGGCGATTCCGATGAAGGGTGATATTGATTCACTCAACGCTTCGGTGGCAGCCGGTGTACTGGCCTATGAGATCGTCAGACAGCGGCAGTAAGTGGAAAGTCAGATGATTTGAAATGAAAAAAATAAATGAAATATTAGTGGTGATGATCTTCATATTGACGGCGGTTCTGGCGGCTGCAGTCTGTTTCAAGGCATATGATGTGTATGATACAAACAGGCGGCTTGCCAAAGAGCAGGAAGAAATGGAAGTGCATCGGGTATTCGTGCGGAATCAGGAAGCCCAGAATCGCGTTATGGAAATGGAAGCGGAGATTCAGGAACTGACCGGTGATGTGACCGGGCTGGAACAGTTGATTGCGCGGATTCAAAGCGGCGGTCAGACCGGTTCTGTCAGTCAGGATTATATGGAGGAACCTACCGTTTCCGCGAATCGAACGGTGTCGGAGAATGTTTCGGTATCCGGTAATGGGACAGTATCAGGTAATGGTACGGTGTCAGGTAATGCGACAGTATCGGGTAACGCTACGATATCCGGTAATAGCACGGTGTCGGGCAATGGTACAGTATCGGGTAACGCCGCGATATCCGACAAAGGCACGGTGTCGGGCAACGCAACAGTGTCGGGTAGCTATTCTGTTTCGGGAAATTTCCCGCCATTTATGCCTGACGGCGTGTCGGATAACGGAGAGATCAATTATTATGACGGATCTATGACGGAGAGCAGTATCTTCGACGCGTGGCGCGGTATCTACGAGCAGCCTGACGGTATGTCACTGGAACAGAGGAGAGAGCTGCGCACATCTTTTCAGGAGACACTGGAAGTCAATCAGTCGGACAGAGAGCGGATTGCAGAGAATAAATATGATTTTTCGGGATTAAAAATAGCCTGTCTGGGCGACAGCATCACCGCGGCGGCTAATCTGGAGAACGAGGAAGGGTATCAGCAGTATTCTTATCCCGCAAGGCTGAAAGAACTGTTAGGAGCGGAAGAGGTCTATAATCTGGGGATCGGTGGTTCTTCCATCGGACGGTATTGGTCGGACCCTTACGTGGACCGTTATCGGGAGATACCGGAAGACGTGGATGTGATCATCGTCATGGGAGGAACCAATGACGGATTCTGTGTTTCCGACAAGGAGTTCGGTAATCTGGAAGAGCGGGCTTACCGCACCTATTGCGGAGATCTGGACGAGCTGATGCGCGGGCTGCGAGAGAATTATCCCGATGCGGAGATTTTCTTCGTTACGCCTCTGCCGAATATATTGCAGGATTATCTGATGAATGAGCGGGATTATCTCCTGCCGCAGCAGGATTTCGTGGATGTGATTCGGATACTGGCGCAGGAATATGATTATGAAGTGATCGATCTGTATAATTCCAATATTCTCGATTCACATGATGCGAATGTGGTGGCTGAATATATACCGGACGGCGTGCATGGCAGCCATGCGGGGTATCAGGTTATGGCGGAACATTTTGCGGCGGAAATTATAGAGTACTATGAGGAGAATACGGAAGACGAGGCAGGCACGGAAGAAATAAACGATACAAAAGAAGACATGGAATCGGAAGAGTCAGGCAGAGCAGAGGAAGAGCCTGATTTAGATGAGAAAAACGGTACGGAAGAAGAGGTTGATTCAGAAAAGAAAAACAGTATGGAAGAAGAGTCAGAATCAGCAGGAAAGAGCGGCACGGAGGAAGATACAGAAACGGCTGGAAGCGGTATAGAAGAAGATATGGAATGGGAATAGACGGACGGAATAGGAAAACTGTGCCGGGGAACTATACGGAAGAAGAAATTAAGGTAGTAAGGCAAAACAGTCAGAAAAAACTGTGCCGAAGAAATCTGCAGAATGAGGATTCATATGGACAAGGACTATGAACAATATAGTGATGAGGAACTTATCGTCCGGCTCCGGGACGGAGACGAAGGCATCACGGAATACCTTATGAATAAATATAAGAATCTGGTTCGGAGTAAGGCCAGATCCATGTACATTCTCGGAGCTGACAATGACGATCTGATCCAGGAGGGTATGATCGGATTGTTCAAGGCCCTGCGGGATTATGATATCGGCAGGGACGCCAGTTTCCTGACTTTTGCGGATCTGTGCGTATCCAGACAGATGTATACGGCGGTGCAGGCATCCAGACGGCAGAAACACATTCCGCTCAATACTTATGTGTCTCTGTACGGCAGTGCGGGTGTAAATCGGGACGGAGAGGAAGAAGAGCTTGTCAATGTATTGGCTTCCGGTACAGGGCAGAATCCCGAGGATGTTGTGATTGACAGAGAGAACGTGGTGCGGTTGGAGCAGACGATTGAGAGAGAACTCAGCAGCTTCGAGAAGCAGGTGCTGGACTTATATCTGACGGGTATGGGATACCAGCAGATTGCCAGAGTGCTGGGCAGAGATGAGAAATCTACCGACAATGCGCTGCAGAGGATCAAAACGAAGCTGAAGAAAGCAATCAATTGTTGACAAATCCGAAAAAACTATGATATACTACAGTTCGGTGATTGTGCTTGACACAGTCGTTGGAATGCTGCTGTGGCTCAGTCGGTAGAGCGTCGCATTGGTAGTGCGGAGGTCACGGGTCCGATTCCCGTCAGCAGCTTTG
>CAMWMS010000012.1 GCA_947175435.1 uncultured Lachnospiraceae bacterium
CCGTAAGGAATTAAGTCTACAGGCATAAGCTTTTTCTCATTTTCAAAAAAGCTATACTTTGCCACTTGTATATTAGTTTCTTTTATATTAAAATAGATACATGGCGAATTGATAAATTTGTATCAATCACTCACAGTCTTATAATATTAAGGAGGATACGGTTATGGCATATGTAATTAGTGATGCTTGTGTAGCATGTGGCGCTTGTGAAGGTCAGTGTCCTGTCGGTGCAATCAGCATGGGCGACGGCAAATTTGAGATCGACGCAACAAAGTGTATCGACTGCGGTTCATGCGCAGGTGTTTGCCCTACAGGTTCCATCTCTCAGGGTTAATCGCACACTAAAGCGGAATACAAAGAAGAAACGTTCAACAGCGGATCTTCCAAACATAAAGTTACTCTCAGGTACCATGTATGTGCCTCAGAGTAACTTTTTTCGTAACTGTTCAGAACCCTGTTCTTCACAGTTACCTTTTTTCATATATGCTTTCTCTACACTTTCTTTTTCCCTTTACCCAGTCTTTCCCTCGGCTTATGGCGGTCCCTAATCATTTCATCAATCCTGCGGTAATGCTCTTCCTCCTGTTTCCAGCGTGCGTCATCCCGCTCCTCCTGCATCCTGAACTGATAGTCCAGCTCTTTCAGTATACTGTCCTTTACATCTGTGCATAATTCTTTATTTGCCGATTTAACTGCTTCCGTAATCATATGCTGTAATAAGTACTGCAGCCTTGCCGCTTTCCGTTCTCTCTCCGCATCGTTATTCTCGTGCTGCTGTGATACCGTGCTTCCTTCCTGTCCCGGCAATACCACCGCATAACCGTGCTCCTGCTCCGTATTTTTTTCCTCCGCATTCTCTTTCACAGATTCTTTGACCATATTCATCAATTTCTCCTCTCGGATTTCCGCCTTACTTTGCCATACCGCGCAATCCATATCACCCGTTATTTCTTCATTGCTCTTTCCCGCACCTTTTTGCGATTCCAATACCGCCTGCCCTTTCTGCTCTCCTCCCGATACGGGCGGAATTTTGAACAGAACGGTACGAATCGCCTTAAGCTGCAATCCCTGCTCTTTCAGTAATTTGATATGCTGCAGTTGTTTGATGTCCTGTTCCGTATAATATCGGTGCCCCATTTCATTGCGTTTAATAGGAAGCTTCAGCTCATCTTCCCAGTATCGCAGCACATGGCTCTCCACCTGCACCTTCTTAGCAGCCTCTGATATGTAGAAGATTGTTTTTTCTTCCATTCCGACTCCTCCTTTTTCTAAAATCGGACTTCACGTAGCTTAGAGATTCGCTTCGCGAACCCGAAGCTCCAAAGTCATTTCCTATATAAAATAAAAAAGAGACCTCCCACTCAGGATTGTCTCTTTCGTAAAAATTTTATCTCTTTCAATTATTATCTATTTTTGCAGATTTGCAAACTTTGTGAAATCCGGTAACCAAACCAGCTCTACGGTGCCGATCGGACCGTTTCTCTGTTTCGCGATGATAATCTCCGCGATTCCTTTCTTCTCCGTATCTTTATTATAATAATCGTCTCTGTAAATGAACATGACCACGTCCGCATCCTGCTCGATCGCACCGGACTCACGCAGATCCGACAGCATCGGTCTGTGATCGGGTCTTTGCTCCACTGCACGGCTAAGCTGGGACAGTGCGATCACCGGCACATGCAGCTCTCTTGCCAGCGCCTTAAGGGAACGGGAAATATCGGATATCTCCTGCTGCCTAGAATCCGTAGACCTTCCACTTCCGGACATCAACTGTAAATAGTCTATAATGATCATTTCCAGATTGTGCTCTAACTTATACTTGCGACACTTGGAACGCATTTCTGAAATGCTGATACCGGGCGTATCGTCGATAATCAAATGTGACTTACCAATCACGCCGGCACTCTCGATCAACTTCTCCCACTCTGCATCGGACAGATTACCCGTCCTAAGGTGCTGGGAGTCAACCTTAGACTCCATGGAAAAGAGTCTGTTAACCAACTGTTCCTTAGACATCTCCAAGCTGAAGATCGCCACCGTTTTATCCTGCTTAAAAGCCACGTATTGAGCCACGTTTAGCACAAATGCTGTTTTTCCCATGGAAGGTCTTGCAGCCACCAGAATGAGGTCAGAAGGCTGCATACCGGCCGTTCTGTAATCCAGATCCAGAAATCCCGTCGCAACTCCGGTCACATTGCCCTTATTATGAGAGGCCCTCTCTATGTGATCCATGGCATTCATGACGATCTGTCTGATCGGAACGAACTCTCCCGTATTCCTGCGCTGCACGAGATCGAAGACTCTTTTCTCCGTATCCGCAAGGATGTCTTCCAGACTGTCCTTACCAACATAACAGGTGTTAGCAATTTCCTCATTCAGCCGGATCAGTTTCCTGAGCGTGGCCTTCTCCGCCACAATATTAGCGTAATACTTTACATTCGCCGAAGTGGGCACCGCCGTAATTAAATCGCGGATAAATTCCAGACTACTCACTTCCGGCGGTACATCCTTCTCTTTCAGTCGATCCTGCAACGTTACCAAATCTACCGGCTTACCCTCATCATTGAGTTCCACCATCGTATCAAAAAGCACGCCGTACTGTTTGTTATAGAAATCCTCTCCAAGCACGATCTCCGAGGCAACCACGATCGCCTCTCTGTCCATGATCATGGAACCGATGACAGACTGTTCCGCCTCTATGCTATGGGGTAATATTCTTTTCAGGAGCGCTTCCTCCAATGTCTGCCACCTGCCTTAACTTCAAACTTTCTTCCTATGTTACTTAGCGCCTTCTTCCACTACTTTCACACGCAACTTACCAGTCACCTTAGGATGAAGCTTCACGCTTACCTCGTAGGCGCCTAATGCCTTGATTGCTTCCGGAAGCTGGATCTTCTTCTTATCCAGATCCAAGGCACACTGTTCTTTCGCCGCCACCGCGATCTCCTTGGAGGATACGGAACCGAAAGCCCGTCCGCCTTCACCGGACTTCATGGTAAGAACCACTTCCTTCGTCTCCAACACCTTAGCCAGCTCCTGCGCTGCTTCAAGCTGCTCCTGTGCCACTTTATCCGCATTTGCTTTCTGTAATTTCAGATTATTCATATTGACGGAATTCGCTTCCACACCCAATTTCTTAGGCAGAACATAGTTCCTTGCATAACCGTCGCTCACATTTACAATCTCACCTTTTTTACCCAGCGATTTTACATCTTCCAATAAAATAACCTTCATGTCAATTCCCCGCTTTCTGTGCGCCCGTACACTATCACAAAGTATACTCACACTTCTTATGCATCCAACTCGCCTTCCGCGATCATCGCATCCAATGTTCTCTTAATGGTCACAATACCTTCTTCTATCGTGCCGTTCTCCATCTGTGCGCCCGCCACATTCATGTGACCGCCACCACCCATCCGCTCCATGATCACTTGCACATTCACTTCGTCAATAGAACGCGCGCTAATATAGATAATGCCATTATACGGCGTCAGAATAAAGCTTGCTTTAATACCTTTGATATTTAACAATTCATTGGCTGCCTGTGCGCCCACCACAGTAGGACTCGCCACATCCTCAGCCATACATACCGATATCGCATAAGATTTTCTGTAGATCTCGGCCTGACTGACAGCATCCGCTTTGGCCTTATACTCTGCCGCATCGTCACGAAACAGTTTCCGAACGCGGGTCACATCCGCACCATTCCTGCGCAGGAACGCTGCTGCCTCAAAAGTTCTGACACCGGTCTTCGTCATAAAATTGTTTGTATCTATCATAATACCCGAATACATGCAATCCGCTTCCTCCGGCCTCAGCTTCAGATTATCGCCGATATACTGCAGAATCTCCGACACCATCTCACATGCGGAAGAGGCGTAGGCCTCAATATAGGAAAGGGTTGCATTCTCAATAATCTCTGATCCCTGTCTGTGATGATCCAGTACTACCACGGATTTACAACGTTTCAACAGCTCGGGACATTCCGTGATACTGGGTTTATTGACATCCACCACCACCAGTACCGCATTACTACCGACCATCTCAAGCGCCCGAGCATTATTGATAATCATATCCTCTTCATAACCACTGTTATTTAAAAAAGTATCCACCATTGGCTGGATGGCAGCGCCTACGTCATTTAACACGATATGCGCCTTCTTATTCAATACCTCGGCAACTCTGTAGATACCCACGGCTGCGCCAAAGCTGTCCGCATCACCCATGCGGTGTCCCATAACAAAGATCTCATCCTTAACAGCGATGATTTCCTTAAGCGCATGTGCCTTGACTCTTGCCTTAACGCGGGTGCTCTTCTCCACCTGCTGGCTCTTGCCGCCATAGTATGCCACATTCTCGGGCAGCTTGACCACGGCCTGATCGCCGCCGCGTCCCAGCGCAATATCGACCGCATTACGCGCAAACTCATAGTTCTGTGTATAGCTTAATCCGTCCAGCCCCATGCCGATACTGATCGTAACCGCCATCTCATTACCGATATTGACCGTCTTGACCTCTTCCAGCAGATCAAACCGATTCTCCTGCAGTTGAATCGCCGCTTCCTTACGCATGATAACGAAATATTTATCTTTCTCCAGCTTCCTGCATATACCGTCCATAGCCGCTATATATTTGTTGACCTTACGATCTATCAATGCAATCAGCAGAGAACGCCTGACTTCCTCCACACTTTCCAATGCTTCGTCATAATTATCCAGATAAATAAGCATTACGGCTAATGATTGGTTATCGACCTCTTTCAAAGCAATTTTAAGTGCCGTCTCGTCAAATAAATACAGCGCAATCAGATAGCCTTCATATCCCTTAGCATCTATAATATCGCTGTTCTCGGCCATCTCCTTAAGAGATATCTTCTTCATCTTAGCGATATAGTTGCCGGAATCATACTCTACATCAAACTCTACTTCATCCTCTTCATTCACACCGGGCAGCTTGTCCTTCGTGATAGAAGGAAAAAGTGACGTGACAGATTTACGGTATCCTTTATCCTGATGTACCATCTTCTCAAATGCAATATTTGTCCAGATAATCTTACCGCCGTCGTCTAACAGTGCATGGGGAAGTTCCAGATCCCGCAGAAGCCTTCTCTGAATCTGTCCATACTGCGTTGCAAAGCTGACCAGCTCATTCATAATGATGGGCTTATTATAGAACATCATGGACAGAATAATGGCGATATAGAATATAATAAATCCGCTGAGTATCAACCCCGCTCTGTAATCGATCATATAGATCAGGACATCCACAGCGATTAGTAAGAATCCCAGATATAAAGAAGACTGTAAGTACGACTTCAATCTTCCCTTTAATTTTACACTGTTTTTCATCATATCTTCTTCTCTTTATTTATTCCGAAGCATATCAATCATCTTCACAAAGAATCTGTATTTTCTTCCGATATACGCTTGCACACCATCATAAGTATAGCATTTTTTATAAATTCGTGCTACTCCAATATATAGAGCTTTTTCACTAAAAAATGACAGGATATGGTAGTTCCTATAACATAATAAAAGCTGTTGCCAAGGCAACAGCTTTCTCATTAACATTAATTAGTCCTGTACATAGGGCATAAGCGCTACGTGTCTCGCACGCTTGATCGCTACTGTCAGCGCACGCTGATGCTTCGCACAGTTTCCTGTGATTCTTCTGGGAAGGATCTTACCTCTCTCAGATACGTATCTTTTCAGTTTATTGGTATCCTTGTAATCGATTACATTATCTTTACCGCAAAAAACACATACTTTTTTTCTTCTGCGCATTCCGCCCTTTTTCTTAGGGAAATCCGGCTTGTCTGTTTTATTAAATGCCATGGTCTTTGCCTCCTTCTAAATTCAAACAATTAGTTGAACGGCAGTTCCTCATCGATTCCGTCAGGAATATTCATAAATCCGTCGCCGGCTGCTGCCGGTGCAGGTCTGTTTGCAGGAGCATATCCCCCGTCTCCGTTTCCGGCACTGTTCTTGCTCTCGGCAAATTCCTGTTCCTCTACCACGATATCTGTTGTATACACCTTAACGCCATCCTTGTTGGTATAGCTGCCCGTCTGGATACGTCCCGTAATCGCAATCTTCGTTCCCTTGTGAAAATATTTCTCCGCAAACTCGCCTGCCCTGCCAAATGCAACACAATTGATAAAATCTGCGGTCTGATCGTCGTTATTACGATTAAATCTGCGGTCTACAGCCAGTGTATATCTCGCAACTGCCATAGCGTTGTCTCCCTGAGAATATCTGACCTCAGGATCTCTTGTCAAACGCCCCATAAGTATTACTTTGTTCATAAATACCTCTTTCTATTTCTCGTCTTGTCTTACGCAAAGGTATCTGATGACATTATCCATAATACGGATACGGCTCTCGATCTCGGCCGGAACATTGCTTTCCGCTTCGAACTGGATAAAATAATAGAAGGCTTCTTTCATTTTCTGTACTTCATAAGCCAGTCTCTTCTTACCCCAGTCATCCACGTTTGTAATCTGTCCGCCGAATCTTTCTACCAGAGCCTTAGCTTTCTCTAAAGTAGCGGCTCTCTCGTCATCTTCGATCTTTGCACTAACAACAACGGCTAACTCGTATTTGTTCATGCTTCTTTCCTCCTTTTGGTCTCTGGCCCCTTCTTTACAAAGGAGCAAGGATGATTGGCTTTACAGCCATATTAGTATATCACGGGTATTTATGATACCATAGAAACCCGCGAACTGCAAGTGTTTTTTATACAGAATTAGAAGCGGCAGAATTAGATGCACTCTTCACGTTCTTCACATTTTTCTCCGCCTGCCTGCGCGGAATCATAATCTGATGGCCGCATCCCATACACTTCAAACGGAAATCCGCCCCGACACGCAGCACCTCCCACTCCTTAGAACCGCAAGGATGCTGTTTCTTAAGCTGTAATATATCGCCTACCTTAATATCCATTACCAATGTCCTTTCGCATATCATTCGCTAAGGTTGCCAATAACCAGCTCATGCAGGAGTATATTCTGTAGAAGCCCCTTAAAAAGCGTCAGTGCTTAACGAGGTTATGAGTTGCAAAGCAACTCACGAGTTTAGCATCTGCTACGCTTTTTACGGAGCGGGAGCGCGGCGCCGAAGGAATATACTTCTGCATGAGCGTCCCTGCCGCATCCTAATCAAAATTCTAATCCAAATGCGAAAAGATCTCCCCGATACTTCCCTGCACAATCAGATCCGCGATGGAATCTCTCGGCGTGGGCGTCTTATTAACTAACACCAGTTTACTGCCATTATAATAATCCAAGAGTCCCGCTGCCGGATAGACCGCCAGTGAAGTACCGCCCACGATCAACACATCCGCCTCACTGATATAACGCACCGCGTCGTTAATCGTCTTCTGGTTCAACCCTTCCTCGTACAACACCACATCCGGTTTAATGCTGCCGCCGCAGGTACACGCCGGTACGCCCTCGGAATTTGCAATATACTCCACATCATAGAATGTACCGCACTTCTCACAGTAGTTTCGCAGAACAGAACCGTGCAGTTCCAGCACTATCTTACTGCCTGCCGCCTGATGCAGACCGTCAATATTCTGGGTGATCACCGCCTTAAGTTTTCCTTCCTGCTCCCACTGTGCCAGTTTTAAATGTGCCGCATTGGGTTTCGCGTCAAGGCATAACATTTTAGCACGGTAGAAACGATAGAACTCATCCGTCTTCTGCCGATAAAATGTATGACTTAAGATCGTCTCCGGCGGATAATCATACTGCTGGTGATACAAACCGTCCACACTTCTGAAATCCGGAATCCCACTCTCGGTCGACACTCCGGCGCCTCCGAAAAATACGATATTGTTGCTTTCTTTTACCCATTTACGAAGCTGTTCTAATTGTTCCATACTCCACCTCCATATCTAACCTTACCTCATGCCAAACTTTCCGCATATTATAACATGTGTTATTCTATGCCGAATATTGCATTTCTGTCTGCCTTCATGACATTGTGAATGCATCGCCTGAACGGATTATCCGTCGTGACAGCAGTCGCCCGGTCTTATTTATGCTGCCCCAGTTCCAATCTGTTCACCGCAGAGAAGATGGCTCTTACAGAAGCCCTCGTGATGTTGGAGCTTACGCCCACACCGTAGGTCACTCTGCCGCTCTCCACATCCAGCAGATGGATATACGCCGCCGCCTGCGAATTCGATCCACTCTGCAGCGCATGCTCCTCGTAATCCAGAATCTTAATATCGATATCCAGCTCTTCCTGCAGTCCCCGTTTCGCCGCATCAATCGGTCCGTTACCCACAGCCTCAAACGTTTTCTCCACGCCGTTATCCGTGTAGACTACAGTCACCTTAGTATCAAACTCTGACTTCGTCTCTCCGCTTAAGTCATCCACACGCAGTTTGCGGAAATGGATCGGCTCTTTCCGATTCAGATACTGCTCTCTGAAATTGTCCATGATTTGATCCGGTGATACCTCTCCCTGTTTCTCGGATATCTCCTGGATCACATTCGCAAACTCTTTATGCATGCCCTTAGGAAGCTTGAAGCCGAAGTATGTGTCCATAATAAAAGCTACGCCGCCCTTACCGGACTGAGAATTGATCCGCACAATCGGCTCATACTCTCTTCCGATATCCGAAGGATCTATAGGCAGATAAGGCACCTGCCAGATCTCACTGCTGCGCTCTTTCAACGCATGCACGCCCTTGTTAATGGCATCTTGATGGGAACCCGAGAATGCGGTAAATACCAGTTTACCCGCATAAGGATGTCTCGGATGGATCGGTATCTTACAACACCTCTCATAGATCTCAATACTCTCATTCACATGCTCGATCGCAAGCTTAGGATCGATCCCCTGCGAGAACATATTATATGCAATATTCATGATATCCACGTTACCGGTACGCTCACCATTACCGAACAGTGTGCCTTCCACACGATCTGCTCCCGCCAGAAGCGCCAGCTCCGCACTCGCCACTCCGGTTCCCCTGTCATTGTGCGGGTGCACGCTTAAGATGATACTCTCCCGATTCTTGAAGTGGGTGTTCATCCACTCAATTTGATCGGCATACACGTTCGGCGTATTCATCTCTACCGTAGAGGGCAGATTGATGATCATCGGATTTTCTTTCGTGGGTCCCCACTCTTCCTGCACTGCGGTACAGATATCCAAGGCAAAATCAAGTTCCGTTCCCGTGAAGCTCTCCGGAGAATACTCCAGAATAATCTTGCCCGGGAAATTTGCCGCATGACGCTTCACCATCTTCGTGCCTTCCACGGCAATATTAATGATCTGCTCTCTGTTCATATGGAATACCACATCACGCTGCAATGTGGAAGTGGAATTATAGATATGGACAATCGCCTGCTTACATCCCTGAATGGATTCAAAAGTCCGCTCCACCAATTCCTCACGGCACTGCGTCAGCACCTGAACCACCACATCATCCGGAATCAGCTTACGGTCAATCAACTGCCGCAGAAAGTCGTATTCAATCTGACTCGCCGCCGGAAATCCGATTTCAATCTCCTTAAATCCCAGTTTAATCAGATAGTTAAAAAATTCGATCTTCTCTGATACAATCATGGGATCGATCAACGCCTGATTGCCGTCACGAAGATCCACGCTGCACCATATGGGTGCCTTTTCAATTTCTTTGTTCGGCCATTTTCTCTCCGGATAATCCACCACCGGGTTCTTACGATAACGCTTGTAATTTAACATTTAGGTCTCCTCCACTTCTGCATTAATATAAAAGAAAGCCCGTTGAACACAACGGGCTAAACAGATGACATTATTCACCGAGTCCACTCTCGATCGCACTGATCAGTGTTTTCAGTGCCTCTTCTTCATCCTCGCCATCACACACAAACTCGATCTCATCGCCACACTTGACACACGCACCCAGCACACTCAATACACTCTTGGCATTCGCTGTATTTTCCCGAAATGTAAAAGTTATCAATGATTTAAATTGCATTGCTTCCTTACATAGGATGCCTGCCGGTCTTAGATGCAGCCCTGTCGGGTTTTTGATGACTACCTTTTGGCTTACCATACCCTTATCCTCCAAATATCAATTCTGGTCAGTGCTTGAACCCCCTGAACGTTACAATTTACACGCACGCCTGTATTCACATTGTAACTCTCAACCACAACCTAACTTTAACTATATCATTTTTTCACAGGTATCACAAGTATTATAACATAATATTCTGTATAAGTTCCGCCAGCTTTTTGGCCTCTTCATCGATCATTTTCTGATCTTTTCCTTCGATCATGACTCTGACGAGCGGCTCCGTTCCGGAAGGTCTGATCAGCACGCGGCCCTCACCTGCAAATTTCTTATCCAAGGCAGCGATCGCCTCGGCAATTTCCGGATAATCCATGTACTTCTCTTTTTTATGTGTCGGCACCTTGGCATTCACCAATGCCTGGGGCATAACTTCCATGATCGTCTTAAGCTCAGACAATGGCTTTCCCGTCTCCACAATTACCTGCAGCAGATGAAGCGCACTAAGAAGTCCGTCTCCGGTAGTATTTTCATCCAGGAAAATAACATGCCCAGACTGTTCACCGCCCAAGCTCGCACCAATTTCCCGCATCCGCTCCAGAACATATCTGTCTCCTACCTTAGTCTGCTCGATATGAATCCCGTTATGCTCTCCCATCAGGAAAAAGCCCAGATTGCTCATGACAGTAGCCACGATCGTATCTTTATTCAGCCGACCGCTCTGTTTCATGTGATTGCCGACCAGTGCCATAATCTGATCGCCGTCTACGATATTCCCCATCTCATCCACCGCCAGCAGTCTGTCCGCGTCTCCGTCGAAAGCAAGCCCTACGTTCGCCTTCTCATAGACAACTCTCGCCTGTAGTTCACTCATATGCGTGGAGCCGCAGTTGGCGTTGATATTCGTGCCGTCGGGATTGTTATGGATCGCTACCACTTCCGCTCCCAGTTCCTTCATCGTCTCCACGGATGTATAGTAGGAGGCGCCCTCCGCGCAGTCCAATACGATCTTCAGGCCACGCAGATCCACGTTAACCGCCTTCATCGCATGGTTGATATACTCTTCCCTAGCATCGGTACGGTATTTGATCTTGCCCACACCTGCGCCCGTCGGGAATTTCACACCCTGCATACCGTTCTTAATCAAAGCTTCAATCTCATCCTCCAGAGAATCCGGCAATTTATATCCATTGCCGTCGAAAAACTTGATTCCGTTAAACTCCACCGAATTATGAGAGGCCGAAATCACGACTCCTGCATCCACCTTATATTTTCTTGTGAGATACGCAACCGCCGGTGTAGGTACGATTCCCACATAGACCGCATTCGCTCCCACGGAACAAGCGCCGGCCATAAGCGCATTCGCCAACATATCCCCTGAAATTCTGGTATCACACCCCACCATGATCGTGGGTTTATGCGCATTTTCCTTAGTAAGAACATAGGCTCCTGCCTGACCCAGCTGCATTGCAAGCTGCGGTGTCAATTCCTCGTTCGCAACACCTCTGACTCCGTCTGTACCGAATAACCTGCTCATGATAATATCTGTTCCTTTCTCTGTATCCTTGTCACCGTATCTATTCTTCCTCCGTGACGTGTACCTGCACTTCCGTTTCCTCCCACACGACTGCGGAATCCTCCGGCAGGCTTACGATCAGCGGCATCTGATGAAATCCCGGCTCCGGCTCTTCCAATTCCTGATCTGCAAGCCACGCTGTCATATCAACGGTTACTTCTAATGTATTCACATTGATCTCTTGCAGTTCGGCAGGAAGCCCGATCAGTGTGATTGTACATATTCCGTCAGGATCCGTTATCTCTGTCTTCCATCCCGCCGGAACACCCGTGATCCTGATATCTCTTACCGGAATCGTAAAGATCCGCCGCATCTCCTGTCCCACGGATACCGTGACATTGATCATACCGGTGAAATCTTCCTCTGCAATGATCGTACCTTCCGGCAGATACTGTTTCAGATCAATCAGTGTCGTCACATCTTCTCTGGTGCCTGCCACGTCTATCACGCCTTCCGGAATCTCGATGGCCGTAATATTCTGTATGATCCTAGACTTGCCCGCTATCATCACATTACTTCTGGTGCTTGTGTTCTCTCCCGTGAGACGGTATCCATCCGCCGGTACGCCGGATATCTGATAATTGATCGGCACAGTCTTCGTCTCTAATATGTCTATATTGACCCGCACTTTCGAAATACTTTTCTCAAGACTTGCGGAGCGGATCTCGGTTCCTGTCTCGTCATACAGTCGAATCTCCACATCTGTACTGATCGGGTTTGTAAAGCCTGAAACATTCACTTCCGCCTGTGCCTTTACGATCCGGGAAACCATAGACTCCGCCCCGGATATCCGTATCAGATTCTGTTCCGTACTCACATCTCCCAGAATATAGCCTTCACTGACTTCCCCCGTCACATTAGCCCGGATCGGGAAAGATCTGGTCTGTTTATCCTCAATATTCAACTTGACACTGTCTATACTTGCCTTGACGCTTTCCAATTTATCACTATGTTTACTGGTGGTAATTTTAATCGGGACAGTGTCTAAACTGGTCAAATCATTAATATCTGCTGTCGCCACTACATCGCTCTTGTTCAGGGAAGCTATGACGGAGCGCGGCGCATATACTGTTACAGAATCTATCACGTCCGTATCTTCCAATACTTCAAAGACCTGTCCCCTTTCCGTGATCAATTCCGTATTACGAATCGTAACCGGCACATCTGTCGCACGAAGATCGTCGATCGGATCGTTAATATTCGTAACAATCAACCATAACATCGCCGCAAATAAGAAAGACACCAGTTTCAGTCCCCAGTTTCGGGTAAGCTTATTCTTCATTTCTGACCCTGCCTTTCCACAACTTCCGCTTCTTTTCTTCCACGGGTTTGTTCTGAATCTCCGACAGTCTCACCTTAAGCCGTTCGGCGTCCATCCCTCTCTCAAGTTGTCCGTTATATGCAACGCTGATTTTGCCGTTTTCTTCGGAAACAATCACGGTCAGCGAATCTGTCACCTCAGATATACCGACGCCCGCTCTGTGCCTCGTTCCCAGCTCTTTACTAAGCGCCATATTATCGGACAGCGGCAGATAGCATGTCGCTGAGACGATGCGGTTACCCCTCACGATAACCGCACCGTCGTGCAACGGTGTATTATGCTCAAATATATTAATCAGCAACTGACTGGAAACAATACCGTCCACATCAATTCCCGTTCTCTCATATTCACTCAGAGGCTGTTCTTTCTCTATAACGATCAGCGCTCCTGTCTTCACCTTACTCATTTCCACGGAAGCCTTCACAATCTCATTGATCGTCCGGTCGGAAAAGCGTCCGCCCTCCGACTTTCCGGAATCAAAAGGCAGCATCGCCGAGAAGAAATTCTTCTGCCCCAGCTCTTCCATCGCCTTACGCAGCTCCGGCTGCAACATGACCACAATGGCAATCGCTGCGACATTAAATACGTTCGTCACGATCCACAGGATCGTATTCATTCTGAAAAATGCCGCAATCAGAATAAAGACCGCAATCATTGTGACGCCCTTAAGGAGCGCCCACGCCCTCGTATTCTTGATCCACAGCAGAATGTGATATGCCAGAAAAGCCAAAATAAAAATTTCTACAATATCAGTCCAGTAAATCGTGGGCATATGCAAATTAGAAAGATATGTCGAAATAAATCTATTCAGTTGTTCCATATATCCCACCACCTTTCTGATCTTTTAACTCTATTAACCTCTTCCAAGTCCGGGAAGCGACTCTCGCAAAGTTAATTTATGAAGCAAATTTACTTTTTTACCTATCATGCGCACTTCTGGTTCTCTGCGCCGTGTGCGATTTCTGGCTGTTAATCTGTTTTACTTTTTTCTCCGCTCTGGATACCACGACTTTAGGTACCGCCTTGACATAATAATAATATTCATCGTCCTCAAACTGTACCTTTTCGGTTCTGCTGTAGTCCACGTTGAAAACAAAGAACTGCAGCACCACTGTCAAAAGAAATGCCACGATATTGCCTACAATCACGCCGAACAGCGAAACATTTGTATCAAACATCAGATCCCCTACCAAAAGAATCATAATGTTCACCACCACACCCGCCGCCATGGCAATCGTCCACGCATAGTCGATACTCAGTCTCCGGATCAGGTATACCAGCAGCACCGTGAACGCAAACGCCATGATGGTAACCGCCATTTCTTTGTTATTCAGAATCCCGTCTACAACAAACTTGAATCTGGCAACCGAAAATTTTATCGATGATGTCTCATCCCCTGTCATAGCAGCTATGACAGATACATTCTGCACCACATAGTGAACCATGTAGTAAGCGATCACCCCACAGCCCACCGAAACCATGGAAGCCGGGGTTCCGATCAGTCCCATCGCAAGCGGCACCACATAAGGAATCTTTAACAGAAAACAGATCGGCATAATCAGCACCACCAGCGTATCTTTCGGTGAAAATCTCAAATACAGCAGGAACATAAGGAAGAATCCCACGCCCACCACTAACGTACATTCCAGACTGAAAGAATACAAATGGAGCAGAACAAACAGCGCGGACATGACCACGATAAAATTCATGGGCATAAAAGAGCACATAAGCGCTACAATCAAAACCACTGTCATTCTGTCTATCGTATCCATATAGCCAATGCGGGAGTTTATGAGAAGCAGAGAGATTAGGGCCGTCATAAACTTCAAAAGCGGTGTGATATATACCTCGTATCTGCTGTATAGAGTCATTAGTATCTGTTTTGCAACAAGTAAGGTAGTCATTATTTATCCTTTCGCTTTCCGTACACTTCCGTAACTCTTACTGCTTATACATATCCGCCAGTCTGCGCAGATTCATGTAGTACACCTTCAGGCTCCTGACTGCCCTGCTGTAGCGTATCGTATAAACAACATAAGCGATTACGGCATATCCCCCGATCGTCCACAGATACATCTTAAGGATATGTTTCGCAAATTCCAGCAGATCCATCTTATAGATGTCCGCCATAAATATTTCAAAATCATAAAAAATGTACATGCCAAAGACCACTACAAATGCGATGGTCGCACTTATAATGGACTTTAACACCTGCCATCCTATATAATCGCTCCGAAAATAGCTTCCTATGGTGACATTTTTCTTGCCTTCGTTCGCCTCATAGGATGCCATTTTCGTCATCAGGATTATTCTCTTTTCATTTAACATACAGATCTCCTAACCCAGAAAGCGCATCTTCGGATTGTCTTTCACATCCTTCTTAGGCGCCGGCTTAGGCTGCTCCGGCTTACGTATGCTCTCATGCAGTTGGTTCGCCATACTGTTCTTACACTTTTCACAGAACCGTCCGCTGTAAATCGGCGCATTACAATTCTCGCAGTGAAGCGTGATACCCGATCCCTCTGCAAGCTGCAACCTCTCATCCTTAAGCCACATCTGAATCTGATTCTGAGACACGTCACACGCCTCAGACACTTCAGGAATTGTCGCCTGAACATGCGATCTGATATACTCCTTTACTTCCTGGAATTTCGCTTCCAGCGCCTCCCGACATGCCATGCAGATCGGCGGTCCCGACACATAATTAAATAATTTCCCACATTTCCTGCAGTTTCTCGCGTTCATGCTGTTGTCCTCCTGTAATATAGTTTAGTCATAAACCATTACCGATTGCAAGAGTCACGAAATAAATGCGCTTAACTCCTGCCTTGCGCAGCTCATAACTCATTGTATCTATGGTACTGCCTGTCGTGTAGATATCATCGATAATAATAATCGTACTTAATTTTACATCATTATGACAGATTTTGAAAGCCCTTTTCAAATTATTTTGTCTGTTATAAACAGATAATTCTTTCATAGGCACCGTTTTGCGCACTCTTTTAATCAGATTTGTCTCTACCGGAATGCCCAGCCGCTTTCCCAACTCCTTAGCCAGCACCTCCGCCTGATTATATCCTCTCACTCTACGCTTGGATGTATGAATCGGCACCGGAACCAGCGCGTCCGGTCTGCAGCGTCTAATCCAATTTCCCAGTGACTGTTCCATACAGGCAGCATAATATGCCGCATATTCCTGTCTCCCTTTATATTTGAACCGATAAATGGAATCTGATATACTGCGGTACGAACAGAGCGCGCGTCCTCTATCGAACAGGTGCCTGTGCCTCAAGCAATCATGGCAATACTCTGCTTCCTCTTCTTCGAGTTTCTTGCCGCATTTCATGCAGTACGGTTCTTTAACATATTCAAATGCTTCCTTACATGTCTCGCAGACGAGACTTCCGAATGGGCTGACTGCCCGGTCACAGACGGGACATCTGCGCGGATAGATTAAATCCGTCAGTATCCCAAGAAATGTATTGTTCATATAGTTGTTCCTTTGTATGTCCTTATTTTACTGCCTTTTACGACAGCGGAATCAGTTCTCTGATCCGCTCCGCCAGCCCGGTATAGCGACGGTTCTGATAATTGTTTTCCACCATTTCCTGCAGCGTCTTCCTGCTTCCCAGAATGGTCACACATCTTTTCGCTCTGGTCACGCCCGTATAGAGCAGATTCCTGTTAAAAAGCATCCTCGGTCCCGACAGGAGCGGCATGATCACCGCCGGATACTCGCTTCCCTGAGACTTGTGAATCGTTACCGCATAAGCAAGCTCGATCTCATCCAACTGCCCGTAGGCATAAGTGACGCGTCTGTGCTCATCGAATTCCACCACTATCTCCTGCGCATACTCATTGATCTGCCGGATCGTCCCGATATCACCGTTAAATATCCCGCTCCCCTTGTCAATGGGAATCCCGTATTTGCTTACCACTTCCCATTCCAGCTGATAGTTGTTCTTAATCTGCATGACCTTATCCTGCTCTCGAAACAGGATATCCCCCGCCGCATACTCCTTCTTGTCGTCGGAGGGCGGATTGAGATATTTCTGCAGGATGCCGTTGAGAGTCTCCACTCCCAGCGCACCTTTACGCATCGGTGTCAAAACTTGGATATCGTACGGCTGTGCTTCAACGTAAGGCGGAAGTTTCTCTGTAATCAACTGTATCATATGCTTATAGATTACATTTATGTCATTTCTTTCCAAAAAAAAGAAATCGCGGCTCTTATTATCCAGCGCAAGCTCCTCGCCGGCATGAATGCGGTGAGCATTCCACACAATATCACTCTCGCCCTTCTGCCGGAAAATTTTTTCCAGAATCACCATGGGAATCCGCCCGCTGCTCATGATATCCTGCAGCACCTGCCCCGCTCCCACCGAGGGAAGCTGGTTGACATCTCCCACCATGATCAGTCTGGTTCCTACCGTAACTGCCTTAAGAAGCGATTGAAAGAGGAAGATATCTACCATAGACATCTCGTCCACAATGATCACATCCGCTTCCAGAGGATTCTCCTCATTGCGCTCAAAGCGTGCCGTTTTCGCTTCCTCGGACACCACACCGTTAAGTTCCAGCATCCGATGTATTGTACGGGATTCATAGCCTGTCGCCTCCGTCATACGCTTCGCAGCTCTTCCGGTGGGCGCCGCAAGATAAATATCCATGCCCTCCGCCATAAAGTAACGTATCATCACATTGATCGTAGTAGTCTTACCTGTTCCGGGACCTCCCGACAGGATAAAAAGACCGTTTTTTACACTTTCCAGCACAGCCCGCTTCTGTAGTACGTCCAACCCGATACCGAGTTCCTCCTCTATCCTGTCGATTTTCGTTCTGATCGCATTCTCTTCCGCGGGCAGGATCTCATTGTCTATAGAAATATTCAAGTCGTGCAGCATCTTGGCACAGCTTAACTCCGCATAATAATAGGTCGATCCAAAGATTTTACACTCTTCTTCTCCTTCTGCGGGTCTCTTCACGACAATTTTCTTGTCCATCGCCAGATTGCCGATCTGCGGTTCCATAATAGCTCCGTCCAGTCCCAGCAGTTCACCTGCCTTGCGCAGCAGAACACTCTGCGGCAGATAACAGTGTCCCTCTCCTCCTGCCAGCATAAGCGTATAGAGCAGTCCGCTCCTGATCCGATAATCCGAGTCCGTGTGAATACCGATCTTCGCCGCAATCTCATCCGCGATCCGAAAACCAATACCGTGAATATCTTCCGCAAGCCGATAAGGATTTTCCTTTAAAATGCCGTATAACTGCGCACCATAGGACTCGTAGATGCGGATTGCCAGTGTGTTGGATATTCCGTATTTCTGCAGAAACGTCATCGCCTCTCTAGCGTCCCGCTTCTCATATACCGTGACGGCGATCTCCCGCGCCTTACGCTCACTGATTCCCTTGACTTCAGCCAGCCGTTCCGGCTCCTCCTCGATAATACGGTAAGTGTCTGCGCCAAACTGCTTCACGATCCTTGCCGCCAGCGCCTCTCCCACGCCCTTGACAGCGCCGGAGCCCAGATATCTCTCTATGCTCACCACATCCTCCGGCGGAACGATCTCATACCGTTCTATCTTAAACTGTTCGCCGTAAATCGGATGGGTTGTACAGCTCCCTTCTGCCTCAATCGTCTCTCCCTGATCCATTGTCTTAAAAAATCCGACGCACGTAACCTCTTCCCCGTCAGCGACCAGATTTAATACCGTATAGCCGTTATCCGGATTGCGATATATAATATGTTCTATAAACCCTTTGATTTTCTCCATCTGTCCACGATACTTTCTGTCATCGGACTGTACTACGCAACGACGGGCTGCCTTGAATAAGCAGCCCGCCCTCATTCATATTTTCTATATACCGTAATTGCGCTTCGCCTGTTCGTACAACATATGCGCTAAGGAATTAGACTTCTCGGTAGCTGTCTGCTCGGCAATCTGCTGAATGGCCTGATCCTTAAAGCAGTCTACCATGTTAGCCCCATAGCCCTCTTCTTCATCGTCATCACTGAAGAACTTGGTAGTCTTTTCCATCTCTTTATAAACCTGCTCCCAGAGATAAGCCTCAAACTGTTTACAGGCATCCAAGAGCGCATCATCGTCTTCGCCCTGCGCCTTCGCAGTATTCTCCAGATGACTCTGCAGATTCTCCGTCGCTATTCTGTTGGTGTCCGTCATATAATCCGTATATTTTCCTAATCCTGTTAAATCCATGTCCCTCATCCCTTCACACTATTAACGTTTCAGATTATTCGCTGTCTCCATCATGGAATCAGAAGTCGTGATTGCTTTGGAGTTCATCTCATATGCGCGCTGTGTGATGATCATGTTTACCATCTCATTAGCTACCTGCACATTAGAGCCTTCCAGATATCCCTGTACGATACGACTCTTTGCTACGTTAGGATTCGTATCTTCATTGATCGCAGGACCGCTGGCCTCCGTCACCGCAAACAACGTATCACCAACCCTGTTCAATCCGCCCGGATTGCTGAACTGGAACGTACCGATCGTTCTGCCGATCGGCTGCGGATTATTCTGCTCATCGGGATAGCAGATCTGTCCATCCTCTGTCATAGAAAGTTTACTTGCAATATAGGTTCTCGGCAGCTCAATTGCACGTCCCGTAGAATCTAATACCGGAAGACCGTCTGCATTCGTCAGCATCATACCCTGATTCGCACCCAATGCCCATGTAAAATCACCGTTTCTGGTATAATAGGTAACGCCGTCTTCCCCGCGCAACGCGAAGAATCCATGACCCTCAATCGCAAAAGCAGTGTCGCTGTCCGAATCCAACAGGCTGCCCTGTGTGAACAGAGAGTTGATGGACGATGTGCGTACACCCAGTCCGATCTGGGAAGATGTCGGCTTCGGATCTCCGTTCGCGGTTGTAGTTACCGCCTGCAGATTCTGATACAGGAGCGATTTAAACTGTGCTACCTGCGCCTTATAACCCACTGAGTTTACGTTTGCCAGATTATTGGCGATCGTATCCAGATTCGTCTGTTGTGCATTCATTCCGGTCGCTGCCGACCATAAACTTCTAACCATATTTGCGCCTCCTATGTTTTGCTCTGTCTTAATATATCCGTCTTAAGCTTTATCTGACTCTGCCTAGTTGACTGACTGCGGTATCAAGTGTTTCGTCGTATGTAGTAATTACCTTCTGATTACTGTCGTACTGTCTCTGTATCGCAATCATATTAACCATCTCTGTTACGACAGAGATATTCGCGGTCTCCAAGTACCCGGCCCTGATCTGTGCCGTAGATTCCTGTTCGAGTCTCCGCTTCGCCGCATCGTCTTCGCCGCGTGCCGCCTCTAAGGCCTGTTCAGCCTCTGCCTCTCTGTTCTGTGCTGCCTGCAGTACCGCTTCTTTCTCATCTATATCCGCCGCATTCTGCGCTCTGGCCCGGTCTAAAGCCCTCTGCGCCATCATGGTATAAGACCTGGCCCTATTATATACAGCCTCTGCATTCTTCACCTCGTCGCTGTCCACGATCTGGAAGAAATTCTCCCCGAAATGCTCCAGCATATCGTAATCTTCAAAGTCTACCACACCAATCTTGGCTACCCGCTCACCGCTCTGGAAGATTTCACCGTATACATTGGTGCCAATCTCCGTATCATTCGGATCCAGTCTGATCCGGCGTCTGTCCTCATCCAGAACAAAATCTCCGTCCTGCGTCACAAGAAATCCCTGTGCATTCATGGTAAAGTTACCGTCCCGCGTATACTTTACCGAAGTAACATCCGCCTTGTTCGTGTATTCAATAAGAAAGAACCCTCTGTCCGTCAGCGCAAAGTCAAATGTATTACCCGTTACCTTCATCGGGCCTTCCGAATAATCCGTATAATTTTCTCCGACCTTGACACCCAGATTTACGCCGGTTCTCTCCACCCATCTGTTCGGATTATCCACCAGTTCCTCATCCAGACGTTTGCCAATTCCGAGTCCCTTGGGCAGATTCCCCGCCTCGGATAAATCCTTGATCTTATAAGCAAGCATGGTATCAAATGCCTGACTTGTGGCTCCCTCTTTCTTGTAGCCGTTAGTGTCAGCATTCGCCAGATTGTTGGTCAAAACATCCATTCTGTGCTGCTCATTAATCATCCCCGTATACGCTGTATACAATCCTTTAAGCATAAATATCCTGCCTCTCTTACTCCTCGCGGTATCCTGCAAGGAATTCTACATATTTGCCTGTACCGACAGCAACTGCCGTCATCGGATCTTCCGCCGTCATCGTATTAATGCCTGTCTTCGCCGCGATCAAATCTTCCAATCCCCGCAACAGACTGCCGCCGCCGGTAAGTACGATTCCTCTGTCTGCAATATCGGCTGCCAATTCCGGAGGTGTTTTCTCCAGTACGCTGTGAATCGTCTCCACGATCTGCACGGTCGTCTCATGCAATGCCTCCTCGGTCTCCTCCGAAGACACCTTAACAGTGCGCGGCAGACCGGTTACCAGATTACGCCCTCTGACATCCATATAATCAACTTCCGGTCGCTTGAACGCCGAACCGATCTTAATCTTTAAGTCTTCCGCCGTCCGCTCACCGATCAACAGATTATGTTTCTTACGCATATAACGCACGATCGCCTCGTCAAAATCATCCCCGGCGATCTTGATAGACGCACTGACCACCGTGCCGCCTAATGAAATAACGGCAATATCCGATGTTCCGCCGCCGATATCCACGATCATGTTACCGCACGGCTTAGAGATATCTATTCCGGCGCCAATCGCTGCCGCAATAGGCTCCTCGATAATGGACACTTCTCTGGCTCCCGCCTGATAAGTCGCGTCTTCAACCGCTTTCTTCTCTACTTCCGTAACACCGCTGGGCACGCATACGGCTATACGGGGTTTCCGGAACGTTTTCTTACCCAGAGCTTTCTGGATAAAATATTTCATCATCTTCTCCGTCACCTGATAGTCAGAGATTACGCCCTGACGCAGCGGCCTTACTGCAACAATGTTACCCGGCGTCCTTCCGAGCATCAGTCTGGCATCTTCACCGATGGCTTTGATTTTGTTTGTGTCTCTATCGAAAGCTACAACAGAGGGCTCTTTTAATACAACGCCTTTTCCTCTGATGTATACCAATATGCTGGCTGTTCCCAAATCTATCCCGATATCTGTGTACTGCATTTCCCTTTGATCCCCTTTCCCGTGGTCTCTCTATAATAATTTCCAATTGCCGTCAAACTAAACATCAATACGGTTCTGCGCCCAAAATCCTCGATTTTTCGAATATTCTTCCGTATATTTCAGAAAAAAGCGCAATATGCTGGATATATTATAACCTAAAGAAATGGTTTTTCAAAGGCTTTTATGATTTTTTTTGAAAAAAATGAAAAACACCAAAAGCAGAACGGTTCCTTCCGTTCTGTTTTTGGCATCCGTGCCTTACTGTATTGTTATCGGATCGTTTTCTGTTTTTCTAAACCCTTATCCGAAGGAAAAATCTTCCTATCTTCCACGCCGTCTATTACTTCAACTTCACCGACATTTTCTTCCTGCACGGTCTCCTGCAAATCTTCCGCAACCGTGAGTTTTTCTTCTACCGTAAGTTCTTCATCGATGGTATCCTGCAGCTCCTCCTGAATTTCAGCGACTTCATCCATCACCTCATCCAATATGCCTTCCTCGACTCCCATAGACTCTTCGACGATATCTTCCAGTCTCTCCTCAGCTGTCTTGGGCGCCATCTTCTCTACCGCTTTGGCAATCTTCTCACCCAGCTCACGAGATTCATCCATGACATGCATCATCTGTTCATTATTATAAGCCGCCTTTGCCGCAGCGATCTGATCATTATAAGAGCGAAACATATCGAGTTTCTTAGCTATTTCCTCGACAGTTTCGCATTTCAGATTTTTCAGATTGTCCTTCTGTTTCTCGAAAACAGCTATCTGATTATCGCGTTCTTCCTGTCGCTGTATTTTCTGCTGCGTACTCTTCAGCCCACGGCCCCCTGCCTGCTGCATACCACCGAAGATAGAATTATTAAGTTTCTGTATATTAATATTCATGCCCTGCCTCCCACTGTGTTCAACCTGTTGCCTGCCCACACTAAATATATCGTCAGGCAGGTGCTTCGCATGAAGGCGGGCACGAGTCAATTCATACCAATTTTATATCTTTTCGTGGCATATAGCGCCTATGAAGGCAGAACACTGCAATGTCTGCTCTACCGCTCCTTCGCTCTCTCCAGCATTTTCTTCACATAAATGCCTGTATAGGAATCGGGATTCTTGGCAATTTGCTCCGGCGTGCCGTGGGCAATGACAGTTCCGCCGCCGTCCCCGCCCTCCGGTCCCATATCAATGATATAGTCGGCCGTCTTGATCACATCCAGATTATGCTCGATCACCACCACCGTGTTGCCGCCCTCAGCCAGCTTGTGGAGAATATCGACCAGCTTATGCACATCCGCAAAATGCAGTCCTGTAGTGGGCTCGTCCAGAATATAGATGGTCTTCCCCGTACTGCGTTTGCTAAGTTCAGTAGCCAGCTTGATACGCTGCGCCTCGCCGCCGGACAGTGTTGTGGAAGGCTGTCCGAGTTTTACATAGGATAACCCCACATCATACAGCGTCTCTATCTTGCGGCGGATGGAAGGAAGATTCTCGAAAAAAGGTACTGCCTCTTCCACTGTCATATCCAGAACATCAAATATGCTCTTTCCTTTGTATTTCACCTCCAGCGTCTCTCTGTTGTATCGCTTGCCGCCACATACTTCACAGGGCACATAGACATCCGGCAGGAAATGCATTTCGATCTTAATAATACCGTCACCGCCGCAGGCTTCACAGCGTCCACCCTTCACATTAAAACTAAAACGCCCCTTCTTATATCCTCTTGCCTTAGCATCCTGTGTCGAAGCAAAGAGATCTCTGATCTGGTCAAATACACCTGTATAAGTAGCCGGGTTTGATCTGGGAGTTCTACCGATGGGAGACTGATCAATATCAATCACCTTATCCAGTTGATCAATTCCTTCAATCTTGGTATGTTTTCCGGGAATGCAGCGTGCCCTGTTCAGATCGCGTGCAAGATGTTTATAAAGTATCTCATTCACCAAAGAGCTCTTGCCGGAACCTGACACACCTGTTACACAGGTCATGATCCCAAGCGGAACCTTCACATCTATTTTCTTAAGATTATTCTCCTCAGCGCCTTTGACAGTCAAATATCCTGTCGGTTTCCTCCTCTTGTTCGGAACCGGAATTTGTAGTTTACCGCTCAGATACTGTCCCGTGATAGATTCCTCCACCTGCATGATCTCTTCCGCCGTGCCCTGCGCTATCACCTCACCGCCATGTGATCCCGCACCGGGTCCGATATCTACCACATGATCCGCCGCCAGCATCGTATCTTCATCATGCTCCACCACAATCAGCGTATTACCAAGGTCCTTCAAGTTCTTAAGCGCCGCAATCAGTTTATCGTTATCCCGCTGATGCAGACCGATGCTCGGTTCATCCAGAATATAGCAGACACCTACCAGCCCGGAGCCAATCTGGGTTGCCAGCCGGATTCGCTGTGCCTCACCGCCGGACAAGCTTCCCGTAGCTCTGGAAAGGGAAAGATATTCCAGCCCGACTTCCATGAGAAAACCGACACGTGCGCGAATCTCTTTCAATATTCGTTTCCCGATCAATTCCTGTTGCTTTGTCAGTTTCATTTCTCCGATAAAAGCATGCAGATTCTTAATCGATATCGAAGTGATCTCATAGATATTCTTATCGCAGACGGTCACCGCAAGTGATTCCTTTTTTAGGCGCATTCCCTTACATTCTTTACACGGGGTAATGCGCATATAGCTCTCGTATTCCTGCTTGATCAGGTCGGAACCTGTCTCGCGATATTTCCGTTCCATATTTTTAATCAGGCCCTCGAACGCAATCGGATAAACTCCCTTGCCGCGCTGTCCTTCATAATGCACTTCCACTTTCCTGCCGTCGGTACCATAGCAGATGACATCCTGCACTTTTTGCGGAAGCTGCTCATAAGGCGTATCCATGCTGAATTTATACTCTTTGGCAAGCGCCTGTAAGATTGCATTCGTAAAACTTCCCTCATCACCGCTGGACTGCCATCCCATAGAACAGATTGCACCTTCATGCAGGCTTAAGCCTTTATTCGGAATCATCAGATCAATATCAAATTCCATCTTATAACCGAGGCCGAAACATTCCGGACAGGCACCGAAAGGATTATTAAAGGAAAAACTTCTCGGCTCAATCTCCCCTATGCTGATTCCGCAGTCTGGGCATGCAAAATTCTGGCTGAAATTCATGGTCTCGCCGTCGATCACATCCAGCATCATCTGTCCTTCCGCCAGCGCAAAAACATTTTCAATAGAATCCGTCAGACGTCTTTCGATTCCTTCTTTTACTACAAGACGATCCACAATGATCTCTATGTTATGCTTGATATTCTTCTCCATCGGAATCTCTTCGGCCAGATCGTATAAATTACCGTCCACGCGTACACGCACGTAACCGCTCCTTTTGGCGCGTTCAAATACCTTGGCATGTTCACCCTTTCTGCCCCGCACCACAGGCGCAAGCAGCTGGATCTTCGTTCCCTCCGGCATGGTCAGAATCTGATCTACAATCTGATCTACTGTCTGTTTCCTGATCTCCCTGCCGCACTTCGGACAGTGGGGAATACCGATCCTCGCATACAGCAGCCTGAAATAGTCATAAATCTCGGTCACCGTTCCCACCGTGGAACGTGGATTCCTATTGGTAGATTTCTGGTCGATGGAGATCGCCGGAGACAGCCCTTCTATCCTCTCAACATTCGGTTTCTCCATCTGTCCTAAGAACTGTCTCGCATATGACGACAAGGACTCCATGTATCTTCTCTGTCCCTCCGCATAAATCGTGTCGAATGCAAGCGATGACTTCCCCGATCCCGACAGCCCTGTAAGCACCACGAACTCATTTCGCGGAATATCCACATTCAAATTTTTCAGATTATGTTCGTTCGCCCCTCTGATCTTAATATATTCCCTTGGGCGCATCTTTATCGTGTCCGCCATAGTTACCTCCATGTGTCTCTCTTTCTCTATAGTTCTCTATATTTCTTTATTTTACGCGTTTTGTGGAGTGAAAGCGCGGTGACGCAGGATTATACTTCCGCCTGAGCGTCCCTGTCCGCATACCCCTATCACTTATCAAAATCCCGCAGCTTCCCTTTCAGCTCCGTCATCCGGTCACGCAGCTCGGCCGCCGCTTCGAAGTTTAAATCCGCTGCCGCTTTCTTCATCTGCTTCTCCACATCCTTGATCAGCTTCTCTAGCTCCTGACGGCTCATGGATTCCGGGTCCTTCTCAAACCGCAGTTCTTCTTTCGCAATGGTCTTGGAAATACTGATCAGATCCCGGACTGCCTTCTGAATCGTCTGCGGCGTGATGCCGTGCTCCTCATTATACCGCTGCTGTATCTCACGTCTGCGGTTCGTCTCTGTGATGGCGGCCCGCATGGAATCCGTCATGTTGTCGGCATACATAATCACATGCCCTTCCGCATTACGCGCCGCACGTCCTATGGTCTGGATCAAGGACGTTTCCGAACGCAGGAATCCCTCCTTGTCAGCATCTAGAATAGCCACAAGAGAAATCTCAGGAATATCCAGGCCTTCCCGCAGCAGATTAATGCCTACCAGCACATCAAACACATCAAGCCGCATATCGCGAATGATCTCTGCGCGTTCCAGCGTGTCCACATCGGAGTGCAGATACTTCACGCGAATACCCACATCGTTCATATAACTTGTGAGGTCTTCCGCCATCCGCTTTGTGAGGGTGGTCACCAGAACTTTATGATGATTCGATACCTCTTTATTGATCTCAGAAATCAGATCGTCAATCTGCCCCTCCACCGGCCGCACATCCACTTCCGGGTCCAGCAGCCCGGTAGGTCTGATGATCTGCTCCGTCCGAAACAGTTCATGCGCCGCCTCGTATTCGGACGGCGTAGCGGATACAAAAAGCATCTGATCAATATGCTGTTCAAACTCTCCGAAATTGAGCGGCCTGTTGTCCAGCGCCGAGGGCAGACGGAACCCGTAATCCACCAGCGTGTTCTTGCGGGATCTGTCCCCCGCATACATACCGCGAATCTGCGGAATCGTCATATGGGACTCATCTATGATAATGAGAAAATCCTCGTCAAAATAATCAAGTAACGTAAAGGGCGGCTCCCCCTCCGCCATACCGTTCAGATGGCGTGAATAATTCTCGATACCGGAACAAAAACCGGTTTCTCTGAGCATCTCGATATCAAAGTTCGTGCGCTCCGAGATGCGCTGCGCCTCCAACAGCTTGTCCTCACCTTTAAAATATTTTACCCGGTTTTCCAGTTCTTTCTCAATCTCCTTACAGGCAGTCTGAATCTTCTCCTGTGCCACCACGTAGTGAGATGCCGGATAGATCATCACATGCTCCAATGTCGCATGAACCTGTCCCGTCAGCGGATCCGTCTGCGCGATCCGGTCGATCTCGTCACCGAAAAACTCAATACGGATCAGATAATCACCGCCCTGTGCCGGATAGACTTCCACCACATCGCCCCGCACCCGGAAGCAGCAGCGGTCTAAGTCCATGTCATTCCGATCATATTGCATATCGATCAGACCACGAATCACATCATCGCGGTCCTTACACATGCCGGGCCGCAGGGACATGCTCATTCCCGCATATTCCTCCGGACTTCCCAAACCATAGATACAGGAAACGCTTGCCACTACCACCACGTCCTTACGTTCCGTCAGGGAAGCCGTGGCGGACAGCCTCAGCTTGTCGATTTCATCATTGATAGAGGAGTCTTTTGCGATATAAGTATCCGTGGAAGGCACATATGCTTCCGGCTGATAGTAGTCGTAGTAGGACACAAAGTACTCCACTGCATTCTCTGGAAAAAACTCCTTAAATTCGCCGTAAAGCTGCCCCGCAAGCGTCTTATTGTGCGCTATTACCAGCGTAGGCTTCTGGAGCTGCTGTATGATATTTGCCATAGTAAAAGTCTTGCCGGAACCGGTGACTCCCAGCAAAGTCTGGAATTGTTTGCCTTCCTTGAATCCCTTCACAAGAGCCTCTATGGCCTGCGGCTGGTCGCCGGTGGGTTGGTATTCACTGTGCAGTTTGAAGTCCATACGCTTAAGATCACCTCACAATTCAATGCATCTTTGTCAGTTCAAATAACTATAGCCACACTCATGCGGATACAGCCCTGCAAAAGCAGTTTTGATTATAGCATACCAGTTTAAATTTGTACAGTATTTTTAGAACATTTGTTCTGATGTTTTAGATAGTGCGATTGTAAAATCCCATGCCATATTCGGCATGGGACTATATATTTCTCTAACAGCAACTATTTATACATTTTTAAAAATACATCAGGAAGAATTGCCGGAACTCTTGACGAAGCGAAATCCTTCGTATTTCTCGTTACAATATAATCTGCTGCAATTGCTACAGCACACTCTTCCTGTAGACAATCTTCAAAATCACTAAAATCTTCGTTGTCCAAAGCAGAAAGTATTTTAAGGGAATCAACACCCTCCACTCTAACAATCTCACAAATATCCTTTAATGCCTCCCTCCGTTCTTCCTTAGTCATAAATTTTCGCAGAATATAGAATAGATTGGGAACAGAATGAGCGGCAATGTATCCATAGACTTTTTTATCTGCACACAAAGTAAGAATACCGTACGCAATATCATAATAAGGATCTCTGCCTAATAGCACATCCGCCAGAACATTTGTATCAATCAATATTCGCATATTTTTCCTCCCTAGCTTTTGCTAACTCAGCTTTATAATCAATTTCTACATCGCTACATTTGCGAAATCGCTGCAAATCTTCCAATGCTCTTCGTTCTGGCGTCTTAGTTTCTATTACAGTATTTTCATACAATCCCTCTACGCTTTCAAGGAGCTGCACCACATAATATAATTTATCTTCCGGCATACGGCGAATCATATCAACAGCCTTTTCTTTCAGCAATGTCATAAAATCCCTTCCTTCCTCAACTTTCTTAATGTTTATTATAACAGAAACACTCATAAAATACACCATCGTCTTCCGCCTAACACTACATTCTTTTTACAATTGTCTCTCGACAAAACATGGTCATCGGCCTAGATTTCCGGATCTACTGTATGATACATACTTCCAGAAAATCTCACAGCTTACAATATAAGCTCATTACTGAAACAATCTGAAAAACCATGAAAATTTTCTTGCAGTAATTCTAAATGATACAGTCTTGGTTCCCCCGTAATTTCCTTTACCAACTATCTTTACCTTTGCCGTCCCTTTTTCCGTATTATTGACATAACTGCCTTCTACAATCTCATAATCTGTGCCAAATGACAGAGTGTCTTTTCCAATCTTTACGGTAACGCTGTCTTTATCCAGAGTAATTTTCTTTCCTGTATAAATTTGCGAGGTAATGCGGATGTTAGCTTTGCTAAAATCACTTTTGGTTATACGATAAGATGTTTTTAGTTCTCCACTGTATGCGCCTTTTCCCGTCACTGTAACTATGACATTGGTTTCTGCAGCCACTTTGCTTTTGCCTGTCAATACCGTTCCGTCTTCCAACGTATAGCTGATTTCTTTTTCGTAATCCTTTCCGGCAACAAGTTTCTTTCCATCAGCATCAGTCAGTTCAGGTTTGCTTATATATTTTCCCGCCTTATTTATAAAGGATTTGTCGGCAACGCTCATTTTTACCGGATATTCCGGATCATTTAAGTTCTTGCTTTCTATTGTAAAAGTTTTATCAAGCGAACCTTTAAAGTTTCCCTTACCTTTTATGGTAATAACCGGCTTCCTGACAGTATTTGCGAATGTGACCGCCTTATTATTTTTGTAGGCAAGAGTATAGTCTTTTCCCTCAATAAGCGTTTTATCCCCAAACGTAAGCTCCAGAGTCGGTCTGCTTCCGCCCTTCAGATATTTAACAGTAATTACACTGTCCAAGCCTTTTATTTGACTTCCGGAATTTTCTTTCATGTCATATGCAGTAATCTGAAAGGTTTTTTTGATCGTACCTGTATATGCATTGATGCCTTTAATTGTGACTGTCGCTTTTCCTGCATTTTTATTATTGTTATAGGACAGCTCATAGTCCACATCCTCTTCGAGAATCACACTGCCTGTCCGAATAGAAATGTTCTGCGTTTGCTCCGCACCATTGTACACCTTGGTTTCAATTCCGGATATGTCCACACCTTTCAAGGATGTTCCTATAATTTTAAAGGTCACCCTTTTGGTTCCCGCATATGCGCCTATTCCGGTTAACACAACTGTTGCGGTTCCGGCTTCCGTGTTATTATCATAAGAAACCGTATAATCCGTACCTTCTGTCAATGTGGCTTTTTTCAGCGTAACCGTAGGTTTCGGCACAACCGCACCCCCGGTATAATGCTGATTGGGTATCTTTTTTACAGTTGCTTTGCTGATCAGCGTAGCCTTCGTAATGGTGAGTTTTACCGTTCTTGTTCCGCTGAAGTTTCCGCCTGTTTTCGCAGTCAGAAGGATATCATAGGTCCCTTCCTCCTGATACGCACCTGCCACTCCCTGTGTGAGTGCGGGATAGGAAACGGTATAGTCTTTACCGGCCGACAGCTTTTTGCCATTAAACATCACTGTAACTGCTTTTTTCTGCACACTCCCGTTATAAGCGACGGTGAGATCCTGCGCCGTGACGCTGCTGTCCTCTAAACTTATGGGCAGTATATTGAATGTGGCCGTTTCCGTTCCGGTATAATTACCTTTCCCCTTGACAACTACGGTCGGCGGTTTTGCAGAATTTACGGCATCTGCCGCCTTTGTGTTGTTTTTATAACTGATTGTGTAGTCCTTCCCCTCCTTCAACCGCCTGTCACTGTCATAAACGCGCACTTCGGGTTTGACCGGCCGACCGGTGTAAGCCATATCCCCTATACCGGCAATCCAGAGCCCTTCCGGGATACCGCCTTCCGGTATATCTCCTGCCGGGACATCGCTTCCGGGCGTATCGTCTCCTGGATCATTGTCTCCGGGCGTATTCCCTCCTGTCTTCTCCCACTGTGCGTAGAGCGTGGTATTTTCCATATATATCCGGGTTTCGTCTACCTTTATTCCGTGCATCGGCGAGGTGTACCAACCCTTGAACACATAGCCGTCGCGGACTGCTTCCGGCAGTGCCGAAATCATGGCGTCCTCATTCGTGGCAATGACCGCCACTGCCTCAGCGCCTATAGTTCCGCCGTTTGCATCAAAGGTGATTATGGGAGTACTATCCGGCGTCGATGCGTTGTCGCCACGGTAAATGTTATTGGCTCCGTAAACAGTCTCACCTATGCCCGCGCCCCATGCCTCTGCCTCGCCCATATTGTCTGATTTATACAGAACAAATGATGCCTGTGGATCAAATCCACCGGATTCAATTTCCGTCTCGGTCTTTATCGGCATGTCCACGAATCTTCTGCGGTCGATGAGTGTTTCATCCTCGCCATAGTATTCCAATGTGAGCGTCATCCCGCCTTCACCGGTTCCGGTAACCGTAAGTCTGTAATCGGGAGAATAATCCAGAGTAAACACTACCTCCTCCCCGTTACGCGCCACCGTTCCAAAACTGGCTGAGCCGGGATTTCTGCTGTCAAGGATTTCCCCGTTAAGCTCAATCGTCGCCTCAATCGGGCATGCAAGGCGTGTAACGATCCTTGCCGCCCCTTTTCCATTCCGCACATCTGCCACAGAAGCAGCTGTATTGTTATAGTAGGAGCCGTTATTTGTGTCATATATATAAAGTCGTTTATCATTGTATAAAGCAGTCACGGCCGCAAAGTCCGCATATCTTGCATAGGAACCGACGTAAAGGTCATGGTAAAGATGACCTTCGCCATCATCCCCTCCATTATAGTTAATATAATAAAAACCGTCACCGTCAGCATCCTCTCCCAAAAACACAATGGAATGTGGCATACCATAACGCAGTTGTTCCCCCGGATCAGCATAACTCCTAATGAAATCCCTGACACTTTCCGCATTAGGAGATTCTATCCACACACAATTCCCGCTTGTCCCATATACATATGCTGTGGCAAAACATGCATACGACATACAGCCGGCACTGCTGGTATTATAAGTTATAGTCCCCAACTTGGCATCCGTTACCGTATTGGCCCAAAAAACCGATGTTCCATAGTCTTTGTTCTGAATAGGCCATCTGGCGATAACGTCCCTTGAGCCGGTGTAAACCATGGCATCACCGGGAATTTTAGACTCCATCGGGCGGTACTCCGCCTTGAACAACAGGTTGTAGATCGCATTCTGAATCGATTCCTTTGATTCTGCGTCTGCATTTTTCAAGGATACCTGCGTTAATTTCTGTACGTATTTCAGTTGGTCATCCGAGGAACCTTCGTCCGGCGACTGCTCTGCGATCCGGTACTTCCGCAGTTTAACGCTCCGGGTCAGGTTGCGCGGGAGTTCTGTGACAACCGTGCCATTGGGGAGGCGCCACTCTTCTTTAAATCCTGATTCCCAGTAAGTCGGAAGCGAGACTGACACTTTAAGGCCGCAAGGAGCGTAGATTGTGCTTAGGCTAAACATATCCCATATTTCCAACTTAGCAGTTACGTTTGATATATTAAAACTACTTAAGTTTAGACTGCTCAGATTACCACAGCCAGTAAACATATCCCGCATATTAGTTACTTTTGATGTATTAAAACTGCTTAATCCGAGACTGGACAGACTACTACACCCAGAAAACATATAACTCATATCAGTTATTTTTGATGTATTAAAGCTGTTTAAGTCCAGACTGCCCAGATTACTACAGCCCGAAAACATGGAACTCATTCTTGTTACATTTATTGTATTAAAGTTGCTTAAATCCAGACTGCTCAGATTACTACAGCCCGAAAACATAGATTCCATGTTAGTTACGTCTGTTGTATTAAAGCTGCCTACGTCCAGGCCGCTTAGATTACTGCAACCATCAAACATCCAGCCCATGCCAGTTACATTTGATGTATTAAAGCTGCCTAAGTCCAGACTACTCAGATTACTACAGCCATAAAACATATTGCCCATTCCTGTTACTTTTGATGTATTAAAGCTGCTTACGTCCAAGCGGCTTAGATTACTACAGCCATAAAACATATTGCCCATTCCTGTTACTTTTGATGTATTAAAGCTGCTTACGTCAAGACTACTCAGGTTACTACAACCGTTAA
>CAMWMS010000013.1 GCA_947175435.1 uncultured Lachnospiraceae bacterium
TTATAGGCACTTTCTCTTCATCAGTAATACCACCTTTTTGAGCAGCATTGCTAAAGAATTTTTGGTTTACATCGCCTTCACCCAGACCATCTGTACCCTTAACTATTCTCAGAACCACTCCATTCGCTTCTGAATCCTCACTATTCGCGAATTTTACATATTCTCCTGTGATCTCAATCGTTCCGGTTTCCGCCGCAATCCACTTATAGGCTGCGTTAGGACCGTCTCCCGGATGAACAAAGTCAGCGCCTACCGCCAAACCATTTTCTCCGGTATACTTACTTTCGTCTGCATTATAGCTAAGCTCCGTAAAGTTTTTACCGTCCCAATCAGCGGAACCATAGTACCAGCCTTTGCTACCTTGCTTTTCGCTAAAGTCATCTTTCAGATTAGCAACATTTGTCCTGTCTTCAACCGGGTCTTCTCCACTTCCTGTAGGCGGTGTTATCGTAACTTCTTCCTCCGTCACTTCGTCTGCCTCTGTTCCGGGTTCAACCTTCGTGACACTGATATCGGATATCTCTATCGCATGAGGTGTTAATGTCGTATCACCAAGCTGACCCATGGATAACTGGAATGCAACCGTTCCTGATTCATACTCGTAACCAAAATCTACGATCGTGCTAAATGATTGGAGTTTATCCTTTGTCAAATGGATATCTGCACCACCGCACCATGCAGCTTTCCCATCACTCTTAGTGCCCATAAACGCCAGTTTCACATCTCTGTCGATAGATGAGCCGATCTTGAAGTTCACCTTGTAGTACGCGCCCTTCTCCATATTCAGACTTTCCTGTTTCAACTGTACATTCCAGTCTTCGGTTCCGGCATTGGTTATTTCATATCTTGCCTTATTATCCGCAAATGTGGTTGTTGCCTCAGCGCCATCCGCAGTATGGATATAATCACTCCAATCGGCCTTGCCTTGTGCAAACTTACCATTCTTAATCAGATCAGTACCGATCTCAATTGTAGGATCGTCTGGCGTATCTCCACCTGCTTCGCTGACTTTTACAACACTGACATTATCGATCTCGATGGTATGTTCACCAGAAATTTCCTCACCATCCATCTTACCCATAGCGATCAGGAACAGGATCTTCTTACTGGTTGCCTTGTCTACCGTAATTGTTTTCTCTACTTTTACTTCTTCATTTGCAGACAGACTTAAGTCATTAACGTTATAATCCGTCCAGCTCTGATCCTCCTGGAACTTATATATCACATTTCTTGCTATGCTGGACTTGATGTCGAAACTTACCTTATACTCGGCATCCTTCTCCAGTTTCAAACCTTCCTGCTTTAACTGTACGCTATAGCTCTGTGTACCGACGTTGGTTATATTAAAGACCGCTTTACCGTCCGTAACATTGAATGTTGCTTCTCCGCCTTCACATGCAGGGTTCTCCACCCAATTCTCTTTATCGTTCGAGAAATCACCATTCTTGATCAGATCATCGCCAACCTGAATTACAGGATCTTCTCCCGTATCTCCGCCTGTGCCACCGATTTTCTTAACACTGACGTCATCGATCTCAATGGTGGATACCGGAGTGTCTTCCCCTTCAATCTTACCCATGGAGATTGCGAAGGTAATCTCATCACTGGTTGCTAAAGCATTTCCTTTTTCGTCATTACCTACAGTAAATTCATATTCTACTTCTTTTAACTCATCAGCAGCCAGACTTAAATCTTGACCACCATACCATTTATAGGCAGGAGCAGGAGTCATGAACGAATATTTCACAGTTCTTGCCGCAGTAGATTTGATTTTGAAGCTTACCTTGTATGAGGCACCCGCTTCCAGTGTCAGTTTTTCAGTATGATTTAATTTTACATCCCAATCATTACTACCAACATTGGTTATCTCATAGACTGCTTTTCCTTGGCTGAAATCAACTTCTGCTGTTCCACCACCAATTTCAGGCTTCCAATAAGCATCACCATCCGAGAAATCACCGTTCTGAATCATTTCCGTGCCTTCTTCTACCGGCGGTATCTCTACAGGATCAGTCTCTTCCAATGTGATATTGTCGATCATTACCGTATGCTTCGTCGAAACCTGCGTTCCGCCTACGGCTCCCATGGAAATACTGAGTATTGTCTCCGGATCTGTACCTTCAGTCATCATAAACGTATTATTAAAGTTCTGATAGTCTTTGGTCAGATTAATCTTCTGCGTTCCGGAATACGGCATCCAGTCATCATCACCATTCTCAAGCTTATGTTTGCTACCGTCTCTTTGCAGCGCATACATAATCTGTCTATCCACCGTAGATTTTGCATCGAAACCGATCTTATACCACTTACCTTCTTCCAGCTTGATATTGTTCTGTTTCAGCTGAATGTACCAATCCTGCGCCCCGGTATCTGCGATATCGATTGAGAAAGCAGGGTTCTTCTCATCATTCAAGCTGTCTACAATGTAACCGGTCACTTTAGCAGCCTCATTCACGTACACTTCATATCCTACCATGCCGCTGGAGAAATCACCGTTTACAATCAGTCCGTCTTCCCTAATGCTGACATTATCAATATATGTGGTGCCCGCTGCTCCAAGCAGGAAGCGAAGCTCGCTGCCGTCTAATGCTTCTGCGGTGTTAAACTCATACCTGTACTCTTTCTTCTCTGTAGTCAGAGCACTCTCAAATGTTTCTCCTGCTATAGCAGTCTGTATTGTCTTCGCCTGATCCGCATGGGCTTCAAAGCTCAGGACATACGTCTTGCCGCCCTTGATTGCAATAGGCTCCTGATAGACTACTACATCATCAAGCGCTGTCACCGTCTCCGGTACAACTACTTTCAGTTCACGTTTAGCGTCACTCGTAACGGATACGTTTGCGCCCTTGCTCCAATCCCAGTAAGCAAGGCGCAGTCTGCCCGGCTCATTACCTTCGTTGAAGGAACCATTATATACATAGTTACCGTCCGGCAATACGCTCCTGCTGTCCTCATCTCCCTCTACCGATCCGGTCTTCTCCAATCTGACGTTATCGATATGAACCGCGGCAACGGAGCCTTGGCTGCCCAGATTGAATTCTACTCTGCCGTTAGCGTCACTGTCTGATGTCATGTTGAATACATGTTCAAACGTTTGCGATTCCTTAGTCAGATCTACCATGGTTTCGTCCATATAACAGATATATCCTCTGTCAGGTGCCTTAACCGCGGTAACCATCGTTCTGTCTTCATCCGCCCATGCATCATAGGTCAATTTATAGCTGCTGCCCTTCTCAATAGGCAGATCTGCCTGCACGATCTGGACGTGATAATTTACCGTACCGATCTGCTTCGAATTAACATGAAGCACTTCATCTTTGATTTCTGCAGTCGCTGCACCTTCAGCTTCCAGATGAAGCTTCCAGTTCTCCTGCTCATCTTCTTTCTTGGACAGGTCTTCCACTTCCGCAAAATCACCGTTAACAATATAGTTTCCTGTCTCGTCAGGATCTCTGAGCTGTACATCTGTTTCCGTTTTACTTACATTAGTATCGTATTCATCCTTCTGATATACTCTGACGTAGTCCACAACAAGCTGTGCATTATCTCCAAACTCAGTAGTCTCATCCGGATAGCCTACCCAGCTTCCGCCTACAGCCAGATTCAATATCATATAGAAAGGCTGATCATATGGCGCAGGATATGCTGCCTCACCGAATCCCGGTCTCTTAGTAAACCAGTCATTTACTGTATAGAACAGCTTGTCATCCACATAGAATCTGAATTCATCGGGATCCCACTCGCATGCATATACATGGAAGTCTTCCGAGAAATCAGCTTCCCCATCCGCCAAGGTATAAGTTCCCTGCTTCTGTGTATGAGGTTCGCCGAAATGCAGCGTGCTATGCGCTTTGTTGGTCTGATCTCCAAGTACTTCCATCACGTCGATCTCACCGCACTTAGGCCACTGTCCGTAGTAACTCTCATCGGTAGGCATCATCCAGAACGCCGGCAGGAATCCTTTACCGCTTGGAACCTTAGCCCTCGCCTCAAATCGTCCGTACTGATAATCATGATTATTCTGTGTATTGACTCTTCCGGATGTATACTGATCTCCATCCTTGATGGCCTGAATAACGAGATTGCCGTCCTTAACATATATGTTCTTATCAGAGTCCACATACTCCTGCCATTCCGCATTGACCCAGCCGGGCTCATGCAGTTCCACATTCCAGGAGTCTCTGTCTAACGCCGTGCCGTTGAAGTCATCTTCCCACACTAATTTATAGCCGTAAGCCAGGTCTCCCTTGTTCTTTGCTGGAATGATTCTTGTATTCTCTGCCTTACATCTCGTGCAGACCTGTCTTTCAAGTCCTGCTGCGTTCTCTGTAGACCATGCGAATACGGTCCATCTTCCGAAGGAATGCCCTAACGGATCCGTAACTTCCTGCTCTTTATTTCCGCACTTGCTACATGTCTTAACCGTCAGCCCGTTTTCCTCACAAGAAGCTGCTCTAACGGTTTCCGCCGTGCCGAAAGTGTGCTCACACGTCGATACGGTCACATTACATGTCTTCTCCACACCGTTTGACTTAAGCGTGACAACTGCCGTACCCTCCTGCTTGGCAGTCACAAGACCTTTGGCACTCACTGTAGCTATTCTCGTATTAGAAGATTTAAATGTAACGGATTGGTTTGCACCGATTACTTCTATAGAAGCATGTTCATACAAATTCACCCTATCGCTAGGTTTGAGTAACAGCTCATCCTTCTCCATAATAATATCAGGTTCTTTGACAGTGACCCAACATTTCGCAGTCACACCGTTGGCTGTCGCCGTAATAAGCGCCTTGCCCTTGGATTTAGCCGTCACTTTACCTTTTGTATTGACTTCAGCAACTGACGCGTTATTGCTCTGCCACTCAGCCTTCTTGTTCACTCCGTTGACAGTCGCCTTTAACGCAACGTTATTGCCTTTCCCTGTTGTATATAACGTATATTCTTTCTGGTTTAACGCGATGGTCGGCGTGTAATCCTGTACGATAACCTGCACTTTATCCTCAACACCGTTAGCTGTCATAGTGACTATTGCCTTTCCCGCTTTCTTACCAGTGAGTTTTCCTTTGCTTACCGATACCACCTTCGTATCAGAGCTCTTCCATGCCACCTTGTTATTGCGTCCGGCCACCTGATAGTCGAGGGTATACTTATTAGCAGTTCCCTTGGTTTTCAGATGAACGATCTTCTCCGCTATGGATGTGGATGTATTCTTTACCTCTACCACACAGGTATCTGTCTTCTCCTTACATGTTGCGGTGATGACAGCAGTTCCGGCACCGACAGCAGTGACTGCAGCCTTCCCATTGGTTGTGCCTTCCACCGTAACAACATCCACATTACTTGAAGTCCATGTTACGTCATCGCTATTTGCTGCATTGGTTTTCAGTTCTTTCGTCTCTCCTATTGTTTCTTCGGAGGCGTTCTTTGTCACATAAAGCAGAATATTCTCCTCATTAATCGAGATCTGCTCTGCTACTACGGTAACATTACAAGTAGTTTCCACACCGTTCGCATTCGCAGTCACAATCGCGGTACCTGCTTTCTTACCAGTCACTTTTCCGCCGCTTACCTTAGCAACCGTTCCATCAGAACTTGTCCACTTAACCGTCTTCTTCGAACCTACGACTGTAGGAACCAGCTTGATAGAACTTCCCACTCCTTTCGTGCTAAGCTGCATGTTATTCACATTTAAGGAAATGGTGCTCTCAAGAACGGTCACTTTACAAGAGGCGGTTCTGCCGTTTACTCTGGCCGTTATAACTGCCTCACCTGTCTTACCATTCTCACCATCAACAGATGTAACTACACCTCTGCCCTTAAGGTCCGGCTCTACTTTGACAACACTCTCATCGCTGCTACTCCACACAACATCTGTCGCCTTCTTTGTAGCTCCGTTTACTCTAGCCGTCAGCGTAATCGTATTACCCGGCGTATTCTCATTAGCCGAGCGATAGAGTGTAACCTCTGACTTATTTAATTTCACACTGGGATCTACCACCGTAACCACACATGTCTTACGTGGGAAACCAATACCCGATGAAATGATGGCTTTTCCTTTTCTTAGTGGCGTTACCACACCGTTCTGGTCAACGGTCGCCACATTCACATTATAGGAGACCCATCTCGGTTTCTTATCGCCTTCTTTCTGGTTCTCCATCTTAAGCTGAAGCACATTGTCTTCATCTCCGATATTCACTGTATAGCTTGTGTGGTTGATCCTAACCTCATCTTCTGCGCGAACCGCAGAATTTCCCACAAATAACACCAGTATGAATATCAGAATTATACTATGTATCAAAATGTTTACTTTCCTTTTCATAGCTCCTCCTTCTATTATTTGATCATACATTGTCTTGCACTTTTTGAACCTACAATACGTTATTTACATCCCTCCTTATATGCGATTCGTTTGTGAAAAACCCGTTTTTATATGATCCGATTATTATTTTATTCTACCTTTTTTTATATAAGCGCATATATCAGATTTATTTATAAAATATCAAATTCATGACATAAACAAATAAAACTTCAAATTTAGTTTGCTAATGTAAGCAACAGCTTCTATGATAAGAAAAATGCCCAAACCACTCGGCTCAGGCATAACTCTTTTCCACATTAAATTTCTTCAAAGCACCGCATACCACAAATAATCGGTATCCGAATTCCGATACATTTAAAATACTTTCAGATAATTCTCATAATCCTCATAGGTGACCGTCACCCATCCCTCATCGAAATTAAACCCGATCTCCATCCCCATAGGTGTATAGAAGACGATAATATCTGAGGACTTAAAACGCTTCGTAATCTCCTGATCGGTCATCATCGACAGATAGCGGGTACTTGCCTCGCTGTTCTGGATCTCACTTCGCTTCCTGAAATCAACCGAGAAATCATCATCAATATTTAAAAGGCTCTCATTATCCAAAATGATTCCATTCTCCATATCAATGTTGATACTGTACAAAAAAACATCGTTGAAATAATAGCTGGATATGGTTTCATTGAATACAATACTCAGTTTCTCTTCATCCATATAGGCCACATAACCCTCTGAAACCCCGGTGAAATAGTCGCTGTCATCACTCATGTAATCCTGATATTCACCTTCGAAATACTCCGTGATAAAGTCAACCTCGCCCTTGATCGTACTGTTGATTTTGTCCAGATTAGGAACATCCTTGCCTTCAACGACCGGATAAGTAACCCGGATATCCACATTCTTATATGTGGTATCATACTCGAAGTCTTCCATTTTTACCGAATAAGACAGGTCGCTCCTGATCTCATTATGAAGCGAGTAATAGCGGTCATCATCGCTGTTATCATTATAGTCATAATCGTAGTCGAAATCATAGCCGCCAAAGAAATCGTCATCATCGTCATAGTAATAGTCATCATGGTCGTAATGATGCCCATCATAGTCATAGTCATCGTAATCGTTATAATTCCGGTCATCATCGTCATAATCAAAATTATATTCTTCACGAGCATTACGCTCCATAGTCTTCTTCGTTGTATACGTCACTATCTTATATGCAAGTGCAAACACAGCAATGAGTAACAGCACAATAATGCCAATGACAATACCTATGATCAGTCCGGTGTTATTCTTCTTAGGCGGTGTGGCATAAGGACTATACTGATTATTTCCATATGGCGGATTGCCATTCCCGTAAGATGGATTACCATACTGGTTCTGTTGATTATTCTGCGCAGTCTGCCCGTTATAGGAACTGCCGCCGTAGGGATTATTGTTCTGTGCAGGCTGTCCGCTATAAAAACCATTGCCGTTTGGGGCATTCACATTATATTGGTTATTGTTATTATATTGCGTATTATATGGATATGCATTCTGTGCCTGCGAGCCGCTATAAGGATTGCCGCCGTAGGAATTATTGTTGCTATATGGTGTACTGCCACCATACGGACTGCTGTTGTTATATGGGGTATTGCTACCGTACGGATTACTGTTGTTGTATAGGGTATTGCTGCCATACGGATTACTGTTGTTGTATGGAGTATTGCTGCCATACGGATTACTGTTGTTGTATGGGGTATTGTTGCCGTACGGATTGCTGCTGTTGTATGGTGCACTGTTGCCGTACGGATTGCTGTTGTTATATGGTGCACTACTGCCATACGGATTACTGTTATTGTACGGAGTAATGTTGTTGTATGATGCACTGTTGCCATATGAATCACTATTACTATACGGATCACTGTTACCGAACTGCTGCTCATCATATGAACCGTCATTCTGCACTACTTCTACGGAATCATTTCCGATATACTCTGCCATACTGTTCACATCGTCCACAATTACTTCGTTTCCGCCCGTTCCGCCCTCAGCAATCTCTACCACATCTGTTCCGGCCTCGGTTGCCTCATTCATACTCGTTCCGAGCTCAATCACCTCATTTACATCAGTTTCGGTCTCAGTTGTCTCATTCACGTCTACCCCGGCTTCGACCGTCTCATTCCCATCTCTCCAGACCTCAACCGGCTCGCTTACATCCGGAACTGTCTCAATTGTCTCATCCACATCCATTCCGGGCTCTGTTACTTGGTTTACACCGCCCTCCGGCACCTCGTCATCACTACCGCTATAATAATTATCAAACTGATCCGATTGACTCATTTGCTTATCCTCTTATCTTTCTTAACGCAATCCCCGATGAGCTACTTGTCCTTGCCGCCGAATGTCACTTCACTGTAATACTGCAATATACATTCTCTCATTAAAGATAATGCGGACGAAACCGTATTATCTCTGATCTTAGCACGGTTGCCGCTGAAATGGCACTCCTTTACCGTGATCCGTCCGCAGACGTTGCAGCCGATATACACAAGCCCGACCGGCTTTTCTTCCGTTCCACCTTCCGGTCCGGCGATTCCGGTAATGCTGACTGTCACATCCGCTTTGGACACGAGCGCCGCTCCCTTCGCCATCTCTCTTGCAATCTCTTCACTGACCGCGCCGTGTTTCAGCAGAAGGTTCTTTTTAATTCCAAGCAGTCTTCGCTTCGCCTTATTAGAGTAAGTGATATATCCGGACTTAAACACTTCCGACACCCCCGGCACATTGATCAGTCTCGCTGCAAGCAGACCTCCCGTACAGGACTCCACCGTGCTGATCGTCAGCCTGTTAGCAAGCAGCAGATCCACCACTGCCTTCTCCAGCGTTACATCATCATCTGTCGTATAGATATGATTGCCAAACCGTCCTTTTAATTCCTTTACCATCGGCTTAACCAGTTTTCTGGCCGCCTTCTCATCCTCGGCTCTTGCCGTCACGCGCAGATGCACTTCGCCCGTCTTAGCATAAGTCGCTATCGTCGGATTGGTCTGCTGATCGATCAGATCCTGTACCATCGTCTCGACTTTGCTCTCTCCCACACCGCATACTTTGACAGTCTGGGAAAAGATGACGCAGGACTGCAAACCGCTTAAATATGGCATAATAGATGTCTCAAACATCGGAATCATCTCATTCGGCGGTCCCGGCATCAGGATCACATGCTTGCCTTTCTCTGCCATAATAATGCCCGGCGCCGTACCGTTTGGATTATCTACCACGGTACATCCCTCAGGCACCATCGCCTGCTTCCAGTTGTTATCCGTGATCTCCATTCCTCTTTTTTCGAAAAACTCCTGAATGGCAGCCTTGCTCGGCTCATGCAGATACAGAGGCTTACCCAGCACTTTCGCAGCAACTTCCTTCGTCAAATCGTCCTGCGTCGGTCCTAATCCGCCCGACAAAAGCAATATATCGGCTCTGGACAGCGCTGTCTTGATCGTGTCGTACAGCCGGTGTTCATTATCACCGACCACATCCTGATAATAGCAGGAAAGCCCCAGACCGGCACATTTCTCAGCCAAGTATGCCGCATTGGTGTTCACGATATTGCCTAAGAGAATTTCCGTTCCAACCGAAATCAATTCTACAACCATATTCTCATCCATTCTGAAGCATTCCTGCTATCTGTACACTGTCTGTCGTTTCACAGTGATACAGCCGCCGTATCTGCGATGCTTCCGCACAGATACAGGAACTCCCACACTGTCTACTTTGTATCTTTCATCACATCTTTATTCTTCACCAGATAATCAACCAGAGAAACCACCGTCAGGATGACTGCCGCCCACATCACGATATCCGTGACCAGACTGATCTGCGGGATATCCGCAATCATAAGACAAATCATAACCATCTGGAACGTTGTCTTAAACTTTCCCCAGTAGCTTGCCGCGATCACTACGCCGTTGTCCGATGCGATCAACCGAAAACCGCTGATAATGAACTCTCTGGCTATAATAACAATGACCATCCATGCCGCTATCTTCCCAAGCGATACCAGACAGATCAATGCAGAACACACAAGCAGCTTATCGGCCAGCGGGTCCATGAACTTGCCGAAATTCGTCACCAGATTATACTTTCTGGCGATCTTGCCGTCCAGCAGGTCTGTCAGACTCGCCACGATGAAAATCGCAAGTGCAATCCATTTATCGCTTGTTGTTATGTCAACCAATAAGAATACTACAAAAAACGGGATTAATATCACCCGAAACATCGTCAATTTATTGGGTAAATTCATCTTCTAATTCTCCAATCAAATCATATTCATTGGACGCCGTTATCCGTGCCCTGACAAAATCTCCCGTCATCAGCTCTCTGGCTGTATTCACGAAGAGATAGCCGTCCACGTTAGGGGCATCTTTATAGGTCCGCGCCACATACGCATTCTCATCCGCAATCTTTCCCTCGATCATGGCTGTGACCACTTTACCGACCATATTCTCCGCGGCCTCAAAGGCGATTTCCTGCTGCAGCTCCATAAGCTGCGCCTGTCTCTCCTGCTTGATTTCCTCCGGTATCTGGTCGTCCATGATCGCTGCCGGGGTATCTTCTTCCTGAGAATAAGTGAAAACCCCCAGTCTGTCGAATTCCATCTGATCGATGAACTCCATGACCTCCTCATGGTCTTCTTCCGTTTCTCCCGGGAATCCGGTAATCAGCGTCGTCCGCAGACAGATATCGGGAATCTCCCGCCGCAGTTTTGCTATGACATCCTGCAGCTGCTGCCTGTCGGTTCTACGGCCCATTCTTTTTAATATGCTGTCGGAAGCATGTTGGATCGGCAGATCCAGATAATGACAGACCTTCTTTTCCTCCCGAATCGTACGGATCAGCTCATCATCGATCTCCTCCGGATAACAGTAGAGGATTCTGACCCAGTAAATACCGCTTATCTCACAAAGCTTGTGCAGAAGCTCCGGCAAAGCCTTATGTCCGTAGATATCCAAACCGTAGAGCGTCGTCTCCTGCGCCACGAGAATCAGTTCTTTCACACCTCTCTCAGCCAGCTTACGCGCTTCCTGCATCAGACTCTCCATCGGCACGCTGCGGTAACTTCCCCGCACCTTCGGAATGATGCAGTAGGTGCAGTGCTTGTCACACCCTTCCGCAATCTTCAGGTAAGCGTAATGTCCTCCGGTGGTTACCATCCTCTCCACGCCGGTCAGCGGTTTCTCATCCAGACTCTTATAATGATTCTCTCTGATGCCATGGGATACTTCGTCCAGTACCCTCACCACTTCATCGATTGCCATCGTACCGAGGATCGCATCCACTTCCGGAATCTCTGTCTGGATCTCTTCCCGATAGCGCTGGGCCAGACAGCCGGTTACCAGCAGAATCTCAATATCACCTGTTTTCTTGAGTTCCGCCATCTCTAAGATCGTGTTGATACTCTCTTCTTTGGCATCGTTAATGAAACAGCAGGTGTTAATCACCACAATATCCGCTTCCCGTTCATCATCGGTAAATTCGTAACCGCTTTCAGCGAGCATTCCCAGCATCATCTCGGAATCCACCAGATTCTTGTCGCACCCTAAGGATATGAACAATACTTTTTTATTACTCTTCGTCGGAATCTTCTTCACTTGTGATTTTCACCTTGCCCTGATTCAATTCCTCTACAGCAACAGAGAGCGGTTTCTTGCCTTTGCAGTCAACCAGGCCTTCATCTCCTGCGATGATTTGTCTAGCCCGCTTGGACGTAGCCATCACGATGGAATATCTGCTGCTTACTACAGGATCTTCCCCTTCCTCTACCTGACTGTTTACGACCTTAATCAGGTCTGCATAAGATGGATGTAACATTATTTTTCTCCTTCCAATTCTGTTCTGATATTTTCTATAAACTCCTTATTTCTTTCAGGAGTGTTATGAGCTGCCGTTATGATCTCATGAAGCTGTCTGACGCAAATATCCAAGTCATCGTTGATCACAATGTAATCGTACGCTTCGATGCCCTCCGCCTCCTCTGCGGCGCGGCGCATCCGCTTGTCGATCACTTCTTTCGTCTCAGTGCCTCTGCCTTCCAGCCTGCGCCTGAGCTCTTCTGCACTCGGCGGCATGACGAAGAGAAGTAATGCGTCCTCGTACTGCTTCTTGATCTTAAGCGCACCCTGGATCTCAATCTCCAGAATCACATCTTTGCCGTCCGCAAGTTGCTGTTCTACATATTCCCGCGGCGTACCGTAATAGTTTTCACAATAACAGGCATATTCAATCAGCCCGTTCTCAGCGATCTTACGCTCGAATTGTTCCTTTTGCAGGAAAAAATATTCTCTGCCGTCCTCTTCTCCCGGTCTGGGTTGTCTGGTCGTGGCCGAAATGGATAATGCGTAGCCCTCGTACTCTTCTAACAGTTTCTTTACCAAAGTGCCCTTGCCCGCTCCCGAAAATCCGGAAACAACGATCAATATGCCCTTACGTTTCATCTGTCTCCCCGCTTTCTGCCTGTGCTCTGCCCGATATGGTTTCCGGAAGCAGCGCCGATAACACGATCTGACTGTTCTCCATCACCAACACCGCTTTTGTCTTACGTCCCTGTGTCGCGTCAATTGCCATGCCGGATTCCTTCGCCTTCTGCACCATACGCTTAATAGGTGCGGAATCGGGACTTACAATGGCGATGATCTTGCCCGTATTTACAACATTGCCGAAGCCTATGTGGATCAGCCTGCCCATACCCGGTTCCTCTCTCTACTCAATATTCTGAATCTGCTCCCGCACCTTCTCGATCTCAGTCTTTAACTCAATGGCACGGTTGGATATCTCTAAATCGTTGGCTTTAGACAAAATCGTATTTGCTTCCCGATTCATCTCCTGCGCAATAAAATCAAGTTTACGCCCGATGCTACCGCCCTGAACGAGATTTTCCCTTGTGGTCTCTATATGACTTCTAAGGCGCACCAGTTCTTCATCCACGCACACCTTATCCGCAAAGATCGTGACCTCCATAAGCAGCCGGCTTTCGTCCACTTTCACATCCTCGATCAGCTCTTTCACTTTCTCTTCCAGTTTCTGCCGGTACTCCACGATGATCTGCGGTGAACGTTCCGTAATATAATCCACATGGGTGAGCATACCGTCCAACTTCTCCACCAGATCGTTTTTGAGGTTTTCGCCTTCCTTGATCCGGGTCTCCACAAAACCTTCCGCCGCACCCTTGATCGCCTCACTTAAAAGTTGCCATAATTCCTCTTCGTCAACCGTCTGCTCCTCCATGCTGAACACTTCCGGATATCTGGATAGCGTAGAGACACGGATATCATTATCCAGCGCAAAATCTTCCGCCATCTGTGTCAAATAGCCCATGTATTCCGCCGCCAGCTCCTTATTATACTTCACGCATACATTAGACTCAGTGAGATCTTCATAAGTGATAAATATATCCACTTTACCTCTCTGGATATAATTCTTTAACTCGTTTCGTATCGCCGCTTCAAAGAAATTCAGCTTCTTAGGCATTTTAATACTCACGTCAAGATATCTGTGGTTGACGGATTTCATCTCCACACTGATCTTACGCGCTCCTTTGGCTACCTCATATCTGCCGAAACCGGTCATGCTCTTTATCATAATCGTATACTGGCCTTTCCGCCACAGCCAAGCTGTCCGCTCTGCTGCCGCCTTCATTGTATATCTGTGCGTACAGATTTAATTATAGAATAATTGTGGGAAGTAGTCAAGAAAGTTGAAAAGTATATGGGCGTGGTGTAAAATGAGAGTTGCTATTCATACATTGGAAAACCGGTCGCTCAGAGTGGAGATAATATCTGCGTCACCGCGCTCTCGCTCCGTAAAAAGCGTAGCGGACACTAGACTCGTAAAATACCTCGTCAAGTGCCGACGCTTTTTAAGGGGTTCCTTCAGATATTATCTCCACTCTGAGCTTAGGTTATGACGTAGATGTGAAAAGTAACAATGAAGATACTATTTATACGTTCACTAAAAGTGACGCCTGAACAGATAGAAAATTTTATTAATTATAGTAAGGATATTAAAATCATGGCTTTTGACGGAATCACAATTGCAAACATTACGAAAGAACTGCATGATACGCTTCTCGGCGGACGAATCTATAAGATCGCGCAGCCGGAAAGCGATGAGCTTATGCTGACAATCAAAAATAACAGTTCTCAATACCGGCTGCTGCTGTCTGCAAATGCTTCTCTGCCGCTGGTCTATCTGACGGAGACGAACAAACCCAGCCCGATGACTGCCCCGGGCTTCTGTATGCTTCTGCGCAAGCATTTACAGAACGCCAGAATTATCGGCATATCCCAGCCCGGTCTGGAACGAATCATTCATCTGGAACTGGAGCACTTGAATGAGCTGGGCGATCTCTGCCGCAAGAAACTGATCATAGAGATCATGGGCAAACATAGCAACATTATTTTCTGCGACGGTCAGGACAAGATAATCGACAGTATCAAGCATATCTCAGGTATGGTGAGTTCCGTCCGAGAGGTGCTGCCGGGCAGAGATTACTTCATCCCGCAGACGCAGAATAAGTGGAATCCGCTCAGATTCTGTGCAATATATACTGATATGATGGCGGGAAATGTATCCGAAGCGCTGACCGACACTCCTTTGGACAAACAGACAGATGAAGAAACCGAAGCTATATACCTGCCTGCTGCTTCCGTATTCGCGAAAGTCGATGAAAGCGCCGAGTTCTTGAGTTATGTAAACTTATATGAACATATGCACGAAAAACCCATGGCAACATATAAAGCGCTTTACACTTCCTATACCGGTCTCTCCCCTATTATAGCGCAGGAAATCTGTTATCGTTCTGGGATAGACGGTGATCTGCCCGCCAACGTACTGGAAGAGAATTCATTGCATGCGCTCTACGATACGCTCACGGACATGATGTCTCAGGTCGTGTCGGGTAGTTTTGCTCCGTCCATTATTTATGATGGCCGGGAACCTATCGAATTTGCTTCACTGCCGCTGACGCTTTACGCAGATAAAACCGTCAAATCCTATGATTCCGTCAGTGTCGTTCTGGAGCAATACTATGCGGAGCGCAGTACGGTAACACGCATCCGTCAGAAATCCGTTGACCTGCGCAAGATCGTGCAGACCGCTTTAGAGCGAAATGTGAAGAAATATGACCTACAGATGAAACAGATGAAAGATACCGATAAGCGCGAACAGTACAAAGTATACGGCGAACTGCTCAACACTTACGGCTACAACATAGACCCCGGTGCGAAATCCATGGAAGCGCTAAACTACTATACCAATGAGACTGTCACAATTCCGCTGGATGATACGCTCACACCGCAGGAAAATGCCAAGAAATATTTCGATAAATACGGCAAAATGAAAAGAACATACGAAGCGCTCTCCGAATTAACCATTCAAGTCAAAGAAGAGATTGAACACTTGGAGTCTATTCTGGCAGCTCTGGATATCGCCCTTCAGGAAGAAGATCTCGTGGAGATCAAGGAAGAGTTGATCGAGAGCGGTTATATTCGCAGGAAGGGCGGCACGAAAAAGACCAAGATCACCAGCAAGCCTTTTCACTATATTAGTAGCGATGGTTTCCATATGTATGTGGGCAAGAATAATTATCAGAACGATGAACTGACTTTCAAGTTCGCCACCGGCAATGACTGGTGGTTCCACGCCAAGCAAAAAGCCGGATCTCATGTCATCGTCAAGACCGAAGGAAAAGAACTGCCAGACCGCACCTTCGAGGAAGCCGCAAGACTCGCTGCCTACTATTCCAAAGGGCGCGAACAGAACAAGGTGGAGATCGACTATATTCAGAAAAAGCATGTGAAAAAACCGGCTGGAGCCAAGCCGGGATTTGTCGTATACTATACGAATTATTCCATGGCTATCGACTCGGATATTTCGGGAATAGAGATGGTCTGAAATTTCTCCCATTGGTGCTCTTTCCGTCTCTGAGACATTCAAAAAAGTTCCCATGCCGGATTCTCATAAATGAATTCTCCGGCACGAGGAACTTTTTACTTATATTTATGCTACACTTTTCTTAAAGCGTCTGCGAAGAGAACAGTGATTTCACATGATCGATTTCCGCCTGTGTCGCTTTTGCGGCCGGCACATAGTACGATTTTTCACGTGCGATCTGATATAATTCCTCCTGAGACTGCTCGCAGGCGTTACGGAACTGCTTTAATGTCTGCTTTAACTCCTTATTCTCTGTCTGGGCGATCATCTCACCGAAACGCACCAGTTCTCCGTTGATACCGGTAAGCGTATCCGCTACCATTGTTTTTTCTTCCATCTGCATAATTCGCACTCCTTTTCTTTATATTCCACCTACATTTCACATATTGCACATTGCCGCATTCAAAACAGCATCCGTTATCTCAAATACTCCATCAACTGCTGCTTATTCTGCATCGCAGACTGCGCTCCTTTTTCAAAAAACTGCTTTACCTTCGTATCGGACGCACACTGCGCGTATTCTTTCATCTTGCAGTGCGTCACATCGTAGCCGCCCATGAGGTGACGAAGATTCTGTAGATCTAACTCTGATAAGTTTGCCATATGATTACCTCCTAAAATAAAAATGATTGTCCTAAACAGTATTTGTTATTGGACAATCATTTATTCCGTTTCTCTGCTATTTTCTTTTTTTATTTTAATAAGTGCACCTTCTTCGCAATGTGCACCAGCATAGCTCCCTTCGGGAATTCCCGCAGTTCTTTCTCGTTCACTCCGCCGAGCAGCAGGATCATTGCAAAATAAACAATCGCTCCGATCCCGATCGCCACTAAAAGAACCACCCTGCTGACGGGGAGCACCATATATAATCCATAATATACGCCGTACGCCACCGCTCCCATCAACAGCGAGGAAACAAACGGTATGACAAAAGTTTTCACCAGCTCCTGCTTATATCCCAAATGCCTTCTGACCGAAATCTGATTCAGAATGCACATGACCAGAGAGTAGATAATATTGGCGCAGACCAGCGCATACAGATTCAGATCCGTATACCACAAAAGCGCCACCAGCCCAGCCACCTGAATCACCAGTGCAACCACCGAATGGATGACCGGTGTATTGACCTTACCGATTCCCTGTAGAACAGCATTCGTCAGCGTTGACAGACAGTACAGAATGACTGTGACAGCCAGCGCCGCCAGCAGCCCTGATGCCTGATCCAGCGAATCTTTCTGTGGGAAAACAAAGTGCATGATCGGTTTGGCTAAAAGCAGCAGCCCGACTGATGCCGGTATGGCAATCAGCATTGTCATTCGGATCGCCTTGGTTACCTGCTGTTTGGTCTTCCTGTATTCCTGCCGTACATAAGACGCCGCCACTCCCGGCATGGCCGCAGAGGACATGGCGGAAGCTATGGCGATGGGAATATTGATCATCGACACGGCCTGCGTCGAAAAAATGCCGTAATCAATATGCGCCGCCACCGAATCCATCTTCCTGTAATCGATCAGGATACCATAATAAATATACATATTCACAACTGTTGAACAATTATAAATAAAGGTACTTAAGATAAACGGGGTCACGATCGTAAAGATCATTTTAAAAATTTCCCCGTAGCTGTCCGTATGCTGTGTTTTATCATGGTCGGCACGCCTGTTAATCATCTTACGGTTCAGCAGATACATGCCCAACATAAAAAGAAGAGCCGTCACCACACCCGCCCCGGTGCCCAGTGCACTTCCTGCTGATCCATAGACCGCCTGTATGGTAGCGCTTTCCTCCGCCACCATCTTCATCAGCAGATAAGCTGCAAGAATACTTACCGCAGCATTTAAAATCTGTTCTAAGATCTGGGAAATCGATGTGTGCAACATGGAACCATATGCCTGAAAGTAGCCCCTTAGCACGCCCAGAAATCCGGAAAAAAAGATCGTCGGTGCAAGCACCCGCAACGCCGCCACAGAATGAACGCTGTTTCCCATCAACAACGGTGCCGCCACAAAGGTAAAGGCAGACGCGACACCGCCCACCACCAATACATACAGAAGCGCGCACTGAAAAACCCGCTGCGCGTTTCGGTATTCCTTAAAGGCCAGTTTCTGTGCAATCACCTTAGAGATTGCCGAGGGTATGCTGTAGGAAGAGATCAACAGTATGATCGTATAAATATTGACCGCCGTGCTGTAATACCCGTTGCCTTCCAGCCCGATAATACTCCGCAGCGGGCTGCGATAGATCAGACTGATGACCTTGACGATCATGCCCGACGCGGCCAGAATACCCGCTTGGCGCACAAAATTATTCTTTTTCTTTTGTTCGTTCATGTGCTGCCTCCGAGTAATCGCTGTTTTCCCATACGGTCAAAAAGAGCAAGCCAAGGGACTTGCTCTGATATCCTGTATGTATTACCATCAGTTCCGGTTTAACCGATCAGCCAGTCATACATCTCCTGATATTTCTTCGCAGACACATGCCACGAGAAATCTACCGCCATCGCCCTGTCCACGATCTTATTCCACTCACGCTTCTTATCGTAGTATATATGCTCCGCATAGCGGATGGTGCCGAGCATCTCATGGGCATTATAATTCGTGAAGCTGAAGCCCGTACCGGTTCCCTCATATTCATTATATGGCTGTACGGTGTCTTTCAGACCACCCGTTTCCCGCACGATCGGTACCGTGCCGTACCGCAGCGACATAAGCTGGCTCAAGCCGCAAGGCTCGAACAGGGATGGCATAAGGAACACATCACTCGCTGCATAGATCTTGTGGGATAATGCATCAGAGTAATAGATATTGGCTGATACTTTACCATGATATTTCCAATCAAAATGACGGAACATATTCTCATACTGCTCCTCACCGGTTCCCAGCACCACGATCTGCACATTATCCTGGCAGAGCTCATCCATAATATAGGCGATCAGATCGAAACCTTTCTGACCCGTCAGACGAGACACGATACCGATCATCATCGTCCTGTCATCCTGATTAAGCCCTAACTCCGCCTGTAATGCACGCTTGTTCTTAATCTTTTCCTTACGGAAATTCATCGCATTATATTGATTCTCAATAAATTTATCCGTCTCCGGATTAAATTCATCATAATCGACACCGTTGACAATACCCCTCAGATCCCGAGCTCTGGCACAGAGCAGTCCGTTCAATCCTTCTCCGTAGAACGCCGTCTTGATCTCCTCTGCGTAAGTATCGCTGACGGTAGTAATAGCGTCAGCATACACCAGACCGCCCTTTAAGAGATTGGCATCCTTATATGCTTCCAACTTATCGGACGTAAAGAAATAATCCGGCAGCCCCGTAATCTCCTTGACCTCCTTCACACTCCATTTCCCCTGGAATTTCAGGTTATGGATGGTCATAACGGTCTTGATGCCTCTGTAGAAATCGCCGCCCTGGAATCTCTCTTTCAGATATACCGGAATGAGTCCCGTCTGCCAGTCATGACAGTGGATCAGATCCGGTCTGAAATCAATCACCGGCAGGATAGAAAGTGCTGCTTTACAGAAGAATGCATACTTCTCGATCTCAAACAGCGCATTATCACTGTATGGTCTGAACCCGCCGAAAAAGGCCTCATTATCGATGAAATAATATTTCACCCCGTCAACCTCGGATTCCATGATACCCACATACTCTTCTTTCCAATGGAAACCCATGTAGAAATGAGTCTTATATGTGAGCTTATCCTTCATCTCCTGCTTCATACAGGTATATTTGGGAAGGATCACCCTAATGTCAAAATATTGCCTGTCGATACATTTCGGCAAGGAACCCACAACATCCGCCAAACCACCTGTCTTGATAAAAGGAACACCCTCTGACGCTACAAACAAAATATTTTTCATGCTAACCCTCCAACAAATAGATTGTCCAGTCTTTTAAACTCTTACAACATATTATACAGCATTTTGATTTGCAATAAAAGGATTAATTTTTGAAAAACAGCATCGCAAAAAAGCGGGGCTTGTTCCCGCAGGCACAGCGGCGGCTGCAAATATTGTCAGTTACGATACTGCAGCCGTATCTTATCGGCAATCAGCGCAATGAACTCCGAATTCGTAGGCTTGCCTTTGCCGGTGTTGATCGTATAGCCAAACAGCGCATCCAGTGTCTCCATTCTGCCTCTTGACCATGCCACCTCAATAGCGTGCCTTATGGCGCGTTCTACACGGCTGGGCGTGGTCTGGTATTTCTTGGCGATCGTCGGATAAAGTATCTTAGTGATCGAGCCGAGCATCTCCACATCCTCCACCGACATCATGATTGCCTCCCGCAGATATTGATATCCTTTAATATGGGCAGGCACGCCGATCTCATGGATCATATCCGTCACATCTTTTTCCAAATCACGTACCGTATTCGGCTGTGCTGCTGCATCTGTTATTTGTATATCCTCATCTTTCGTTCCCGACGGTACGGTTATCATAATCTGAAATGCCTTGTTGGTGCGCATCAGATTGTTCAAAATCCGATAAAACTGCTCTTCATCTCTTGATGTTGTCACGTTTAAAGTCTCCATTGTACTCCTCCATTTTCCCTAATTACAGTTTTTGGCGCTACTGTTTGGTCACAGCGCTTTGTCGGTATATTGACGACTTCCGACATAAACTATTATAAACAATGAAAGTATGCTATGGAACCTTAAGGCATCGCACTACAGATGAAGCTTACGATTCATATTCATCAGGCGATATAATCATACAATATTTTTTTCAAAAGAAAACCTCTTTTCAACCATCCGCAAATACCGCTCATGATGACTTGCAGCAACAAGCATCGGAGCATAAGCATCCCTGCCGCTGATATGAAACATATAGGGGAAAGCTTTGAAATGTCTTTGGTATTCATGGACAAAATCAAGAATGCCCCTTTGAATTTCCCGAATTCCTTCCTGATTCCTATCTGCTTTACCAAAAGCAAGCGTAATGTCACAGTCCTCTATATATCGCAAATCCTCCCCGTCTGCCTTCCGTCTTCCATCATAAAATCCTATAAACTGCGGTGTCGGTGAAGACAAAAGCAATTCCCATAGAACATTATAATTTTTATTCGGATCATGTTTCTTAAGCAAATCCCTGTTGTGGCTTTGAGAATACAGATATGCCACCAGCTTCCCATTCTGCAGAAAAATCTCGGATGCATCCGGCTCTGCATTATGTAACGTATTGGTTCCGGCAATGATTCCGGTCACCCGGCACGGCAGTTTCCAAACCTTCTCAACCAAATGAGAAAGTGACACTGCCCCACTTCCTGCCCAGCCGATATCTACTGCTGTCACTTTGCTACATCCGTTCAGCACTTGGGTATAATACTTTTCGGCTGCTGTCATTTGGGAAGCATATGCCTCCATTACCTGTTCCCACTTAGCTTCCAAAAACTCCTTGAGCAGATGCCCGTTTTTATCTGTCAGTTCATCCTCCGGTCTTAAATCGATGAACTTTCCGTCCTTTTCATCTCTTTCCCTGGCAAACCAGATTTCCTTCCAGTCCGTCAACTGTCCGACCAGGCTGTCCAGCTCCATGGAATGCAAAATCTGCAATACCGTATAGTTCTGGTTCGTCTTATGATAAATAAATCTCCGAAAGTAATCATGCCTGTCCCCATGCGCCATAAGCTTTACCGCAGCCTTTCTGGACCAGTAAACATATTCCGTGGAATCCTCCGGATAAAGGAAGTCATACACCTGCTTCAATATGTCCCCATCCCTGGACAGGAATAACACTTTATCCAATCCATGCTGTTTATAATACTCATGAATGAAGCTGCAGTATCCGACTGCAAACAGACCGCCGTAAATAAATCCGTACTCATAGTCCATCCCATAAGAATAAAGTCCGTTATAAAGATGACCGCTCACAATCGCCCTATATGCGCTGCCTACTATAGAAGACATATCTGTAGGGCGGTATAACGCAGCATTCTTATTTATATTCTGATAAAGCAACACATCCATACCGCTTCGCCTTGCCATGTCACTATCACTGTGGGGATTGTCCCCGATATGTACAATGGAAAAACCGTTGGCACACCAGTCTTTCATGACCTCCCGGTACAGGCTGCCGTCTGCTTTGTTTTTATGATATTCATTCGATACATATATCTTCTCTATCCCTGTATATCCCGCATTTTCCAAAATCTCTACGATACAGTCTTTAGACAGGTACATATCAGATACTACGATCATTTTCTTATTCATGGACTGAAGCCGCTTCCATACTTCCAGCATGAACGAATTCGCATAGCAGAGGTTTTGCTCAATTTTTTGTTCTCGCTCCATCCCCTCTTCGGCAGACAGACCCGTTTCTTTTGCTAAATTTTCCCAGATATCCTTAAGGCCAATCTCCGTATGGCCATTTCGTTTCTTACACTTTACCCTCGCATCCCATTCCGCCCAGATCCGAACGTTTTTAAAATCCAGACTGTCAAATTCCTCACCGACAAGAAAAAACAGGTCTGTAGGCTGGGCAAACGGTCGAAAAATCAGGGTATCAAATATATCAAAAGATATGATGTCATAACTCTTTAGCCGTTCCACATATGTATCCACCGAAAGAAACGGATTGCTCTTAAGATACGCCTCTGATTCACTCATTTTGATATTTAACATCCTGCTCTCATATACATCCATTTCCGGCTTGTGCCCCAGGAAACGGCAAAAAAGAACATAGTAAGCAAAATTCAGCCATAATAAATAAACCCATGAAGCAATTCTGCACACACCAATTGTGCCGTCATGGAATTTATGGTATCTGTATGAAATTCCTGAATGCCTGTTTACTAATAGTTGGTAGATTTTGTGTCTCATGTGCTGCTTATTCCAAATTCTCTGATGTAGCTAAGTTACTATTAAGATCTGCATTTTTATGTACGCAATTGAACAGGTGAGGGCTCCAAAGAGTCCTCTATATTTTATCCAACCATATTTCCAATAGCTTCTTCAACAGCAGCATTTAAACTTTTTCCATGCTCAATAGCATATACGGCAATATTCCGATGAAGCTCTGGACTGATTCTGACATTAAATGTTCCCTTATAAGGCTGTTCAGGATCCACATTCCGTTCCTTACAATCATCTAAGTATTCGTCAATCACGTTCTGAAAATCCCGTTCTAATTCTTTAACAGAATCCCCTTCATAAGATAATAAAGACCTTATTCCAATAACTTTTCCAAAAAGGCAATTATCTTCTTTTGAATATTCCACGGTTCCATTATAATTCTTATATGATAATAAGTTACTCATAACAAACCATCCTTTCTCAATTTCTCTATAACCTGATCCAACACATACCTTTGTAATATCCCGTTTGGATGTGGCTTATGAAAATTTATCACTTCATTACTCCCATTTTTTATAAATTTCACTCCTGATCCAGTTCCGCCTTGTTTCAACTCATATCCAAGATATGATAATAAAGATTCCATTTCATCAAAAGTAAAATCTTTTGGTTTTTTCAATAATCTATCTATCAGTTTATCTTTCTTACTCATTAGAATGCTCCTTATATATAATATACTATTTTTGCAAGAAATATGCAACTATTCTTAGTTGCTGTTTCCTGCAAAATAATTGCTAATACTTCTCTGTGTTTTTGCTGTACTCTGTTCTTTTGTCACTATACCTTATCCTCCCGATGTCAGCAGTGAAAGATAACCTCGTAAACATTACACCTAATGTGTGCTCACTCTGTCCCTCCCGTTTTCTATTTAGTTGTGTCAAAGAGAAAAACTGACAGAAACTGTCTTGAATGTACGGAGTGTACATCTGTTAGAATTTCTTTGATAAATACAGTATAGACATTTTATAATTTATTGTCAAGCGGTTTTTGGTGCATAAAATTCTTTACCAATATGCCGATGAAATGCCATTTACGGATGCGGTGGAAAATGCAGTAGACTACTGTATCAGACATAATATTATGGCAGACTTCTTGACCAGGAACCAAGCGAAGGCTATACCAAAATATTTATACTGATCTTAATAATGATATCTGCAAGTATATACTATTAAATTATTTTCTTCCACTTGGTAAACCAGCCTATGCTCATCAGTTATTCTTCTACTCCATTTTCCAGCCAAGTCATATTTTAACGGTTCGGGTTTACCAATTCCTTCAAATGGATTCCTCTTTATATCATTAACCAGTTCATTAATTCTTTTAATAATCTTTTTGTCCATCTTCTGCCAGTAAAGATAATCTTCCCAAGCATTTTCCGTGAAAGATACATTCATACACTAATCCTCCACATCAAATTTTACGAGTTTACCTTCTTTTGCTTGTTTAATAGATTCCTTTAACCACTCATAATTAGCCTTACTTTCTCTAATATGAAGATTTTCCATCAAATTATCATACTGGGCTTGAGACATAAGCACAACGTTTTCATCATTTTTTCTTGTAATTATTGCAATATCAGAATCTTGTACAACACGATCACATACTTCTTTAAAATTATTCCTCACATTTGAGAAATTTGTTGCTATCATATAATCACACTCCTTTGGATATAATATATTCCATATCCATAGTATTGTCAATATTTTGTACAATATTCTGTACAATTTCTAGTCGTAAAACGCTGCTTTCCCTGCACTCTATAATACTATATCTGATTAAGAAAACTTAGTTGTTTCAATGCTTTTGTCACTTGAATGGAAATACGCTCCCATTCTCCGAGGCAATCTCTGCCACTGATGAAACTCCCCGTGGACAGCTACGGGGAATCATAATCCCAGTCCTATCATATACTTTTCCTCCCAGACTCCCAACTCTTCATCAAACTTATGTATCTGGAAAGCTTCTCTCTGAATCACTTTTGATACGGCTGAAATAAATTTGTCAAAAACCAATATTTTCTTTTCTTCACTATGGTATTCTTTATTTCAAAGACATATAATCACAAGCAGCATCAGATCATAGACAACTTCTTTTTGATGACAATGGCCCGCATTTTTATCATTTACTATCTTGTAAAAGGATATACTCATCTGCTCATCCTTCGGTATCCTGTCTCTACAGATAAATATGATGTAGCACTTTTTCATCTGACCGTAGTCCGTCTTTTCCGTTACTATATTCAGCTGGGAGCACAGCCTCCTTGACAGGTAGTATATGCCCCTTTTCTCGATCGGGTATTCAGTTTCTTCTGTGATACTATCTACTTCGATAGAATCCATAATCTCGGTTTTAGAATACCCTTGATATCCCTCTACTGTTTCCTTTAAAAGTAAGCGTTTACCTTTAAAATGCTTGCATTGTTCCACTCTCACATTTGAGTTAGAGCAATGTACTGGCATTTATCAGCTACCATTATGGTGGGAAGATCAAGTTCGTACAGTTGAGGCACTTCATCCCAGATTACTCAACTTTCATTTCCATTAACTCCATCACTTTATCAAATACTCTCTGACAATTATTATAATCATTATAAGCAAAAAAATTCTCTATTCTTTTCCTATACATCTCCTTTAACACACATCCACTCTGCATATACGCGATTATCTCAGCTACAAGATGCTCTAAATCATATACTACTTCTCCAAATCCATCTTTTTCATAATCAAAATATCCTTTTTGATATGTATGTTCTCCTGAAAAAAATCTTTCTTTATCAAACTGCGCATAGATTACAGGCTTTCTTAAATATGCGAAATCCATTGCGGTAGATGAATAATCCGTAATAAGTAGATTAGCCTCAGCAAATGCATCACAGTATTTCTTTTCAAAGTTAAAGAAAAGGACATTTTCATTCTTATCAAAAATATTCATACTACTGCGCAAATTGGAATGAGGCAGAAAGCTCAACGTATACCCATAGGTTTCACATGCATTCAATAATGTACTATCATTTAACAGTGCATTATAAAACTGATAAAAATCTGTTTCTATAAAATCTGTTTTCACCTGCACGGCATCCTTATCTGAATCTACCGTATTGAAATCTTTCATCAACCATTTGCGCCATGTCGGCATTACCAAAATATATTTTTTCTCGTTATGATATAAGCGGTCATATCTGGGCAGTCCTGTCAACCAAATATGGTTATTGTCATAGTAATAATCACAATCATGAATAGACTTAGCCTCTTGAAATGCCGAACAAATAAATCCGTCTATATTTTTATTATAGCGATTCAGCCATTGGCTTAAATCATCTTTAATTACTCCATGCTGAAGAAATATATATTTCTTTCTACAGTACAAATCCCTATATATATTATCTACAAAGTTCTTTCTCCATACCGGATTAATAATATATTCATCCGCCTGTGATGAAATAATACAATCCGCTGTTAAATAAAGAATCATGTGTTCTATAGAATCCTGTGCTACTACTTTTCCAACAGCAGACAATCGTTCAAAATCAGGTGATCCTTTGGAAATTACAAAATAAATTTCCGCTTGTAACTCACCTTTCTCCATCAGAAATTTGAATAATACCTCTCCATTGTCATCAGCATTGCTGTAACGGTCTGAAATCAGCCAAATTTGTTTACTGTTTCTATTCCATGCTCTGCGGTTAAGCGCCTGTCGCCTGATTGCAATTGCCTCTACAATATCTTGTTGTTTCCCATATTTCCCATTAAGGATCTGCTCCTCAAATTCCTGCTCAAAATCAGGAATTTGTAACAATGAAGTCATATTCCACACACATAACTTATTTCCTTCCAAACGGATAGTCCAATTTCTTTCCGAGTAATATGATTTATTTAATATCTTAGAAATAGGCATAAATTTACCTAATACTATTCTGGTTTTGATAACATCAATACCATTTATGGTAGAACCAAAATAAATATTTTCCCTGTCTATTGTAGTCAATGGAATGCCTATTTTAAAAGCATCTACATATAAAGCAACCTCACCTAATATCATTACATTTCTATTTTTTTCTATGCAGGTTTCAACCATCTGCTTTTTTTCCCCTATATGAATCCAATTCTCACAATTCGGTTCAAGATTTGCAGAAAATCCTTCCAGATAGAGTAAATTGTTTTCTATTGTCATGAATTCCAGTCTCAGATAACAACTTGCTGCATCTGAACAAAATATATCATTAAAATAATAATGGATATTCTCCCCATCATACTTTTTCTGTAGATTAAAATTCGTCTTTACATTGCCCAAATAAAATAAGTGTTCGCGGAATAACTGCTTTTGCGCCATAAGAACGTCTGTATCAATCTGTTTGATCAAGCTCTTTATTAGCCTTTTATATTCAGCGAATCCATCTTCTCCTATAACTGCTTTTGCGATTCTTCCATCTTCATCTGAGCGTAGTCTCCATTGTAACTGTCCCATAACAGCATACTGAACATATTTAGGAATATCACCATATGTATTTTTAGCTTCTGAAAACAACCATTCCAGCATTTCCGTAATGTATGGAATATAATATTGTTCTGTATTTTTACTCTGCTGTATGGCGGATTGTTCTCCTGTGCTTCTGCGTCTATACCAATATGTACAATTACTAATCAGGCCAATCCTAGCAGTATCATGAAATAACACATTATGTACAAATTTAATATCCTCACCATTGGATATATTTTTATCAAACATAAAATGGTTCTTTATATAATCTGTTTTAAAAAAAGAAGCTGCCGTAAAATATTGCGGTTTGTCCCATTCCTGTAGCATATCAAGGATACGAGTGCCATTTTCAAAACGGTAAGATGTCCAATGATTCCCACTTTGCGCATCGAAAAAGCACAGGGGATATGTTACCATAGAAATCTCATTCTCATGTTTCTCAAAAAATTGAAAACACTCCTCCATTACATTGTCAGAGAGTTTATCATCAGAATCAGGAAAGGTAATGTATTTTCCCTGCGCAACAGTAATACCGGCATTCCTCGCAGCCGAAACACCACTATGCTCCTGATGCAGCACTTTTATCCAAGGATATCTTGTTGCATAACAATCACAGATATCTTCGGAACCATCATTTGAACCATCATCTACAAGAATAATTTCATATATGTTCTGAAAAACATATTTTTGAAAAATAGCATCTGGATTTGTTCTTAAGTGTCTCGACAATATATCCTGTTTTTGTGCTAATATACTATCAATCATCTCCGATAAATATGCTGCCGTATTGTAAACAGCAATGACAACGGATATCATATACGGATATAAAGTCTGATAATCCGGTAGCTCTCCATATTTATATTTGTATCCTCGAAGCTTCCGTGGAATTGACATAAGAGCATGAGCTAATTTGTAGGTTTTAGAGTTTCGCGTTTCTGTAAGTTCATATAGATATTGATCACGCTCCATTAAAGCCTGATCTCTGACAATGGTTACTTGTGAAAGTGCCTGCTTTAATTTCCGGATCTCAGACTTGTCTACATTGGTTTCTTTAAAGTGACTCTTTCTATCATCTGTCATTATAATCACCTGCTTTATAATTACTGTTCTTCAAAAAGATTCATTTCCAATCGTAATTTTTCTTTCTCTTTCTTGAACACTCAAAATCTTACTAATCATTTTTGTTCCCATTAGTGTTCAAATTTTAGATACTCTGCAACATTTCAGCCAAAGCTCTTGCAATACGATGCATCCCAATATCATTAATATGACTTCCATCTACTGCTACAAGACTATACTCTTCTTTCCTAAACAATCCCATCAAATCCAACAACTTCACATTTTCATTTCTTTCAAGTGCAGCCATATAAGTTTGCTTAACAATTTTATCGAATTCAAAATATTCTCTCCAATTATTGAAATTAGAACTTGTAATAAAAATAATCAATTTATTGGGGTGTTTACTTCTTATCTGTCGGTAAAATTTTTCATGAGTATTTTGCAAAGCGGTTATGCTCGCAGCATTTCTTGTATAATCTATAACAATAGCAGCGCAATTAAGTTTGCCAATTAAATCACTCATGCTATCTAGCCCTCTACAACATGATGAACATGATAAGTTAATGACTTCATGATTTGTTAATCTATGAACAATATTGGGGAAAGCATTTCCACTCCGGCTTGCTGCGGCACCCTCTGTAACAGAATGTCCATAAAAAACAATTGGAAGTCCTTCATTATCTGAAACATTTTCAAAAGAAGCTCCATCTTCCACTCCTAAAAACAAATTTTCAACACAGTTATATGTTGGTAAATAAATACATATGTTACCAGCTTTACATGCTATTTGTTCTGCAAAAATATTTCTTCCTTCATAAGGTGCGACTATTGTTTTATGTAAATATTTTTTATTTGCAATTTCATACACATCAAAGCCGGAACTATTCCATAAATTCATTTTTCTATATCCCCACTTACGTTTTAAATGAGCCTTAATAATAAGTCTTGGGGAATCTGTATTAAACACTACACGGCAGCCACTCGTATTTTGATAAAGATTGTCCATCTCTGCCTTTGCAAGTTCTTCATACTTTAAGACTTCAAAACGGGCTTCATATGGAAATTTCGTGAAATCTACCTTATCGGACGCTATACGCAATGTGCCTTTTACAAGATCAGGTCTATCTAAAATATTGATCCACCGAATGTTTTCTTCTTGAATATTTTGTAAGGCATCCATAATATTATTTAAATATTCCATAAACACCTCTTAATTTCTTGATTTAATGATTCATATATCAAGATATTTCCGGCATCATTCACAAAATTTACTGAATAAGTACACAAGTCTATATATTCCTCTGAAAAAATAAAATCTAAATTCAAATAAATACAATTTGTACTATACAATACCCTATTTTTCACAATTCCTGAAAGCAGTTTCTTTTTCTCTAAATCAGTTTTGGGTAAGGAATGCCAAATAAGTATTACACAGTCTTTGCTAAGCTGACTTAAAATTTTGTCGAGGTAACATTCAATCATTTTTTTGTCCTGACCTATACCATCTGATTCTAAGATAATCATATCATAGTTAATCGTTTCTATGGTATCATCCAGGAAATCACTTATATTCTTTAAAAAATTTCTTTGATTATAAGAAATTCTATCTACTTCTATCTCGTTATTCCGACGTATTATGTTGCTAAACATCATAGCTGTAGATGTTACCCCTATTCCAAAGGTCTTTGCACCTCCCAGAAATAAAATTTTCTTTAAATTGGATCTCATAGATTTTGAACAATAATAATCACTTTCATCAATCTCTACTGAAAGTCTTTCCAAATGAGCAAGTATCGGACCATAAATTATTATTTTGTATTTTTGTCCGCGCTTAATCATATGTGACATATTAATAAGAGATTTATAATCTCTTGCCAATAAATCTACCGGCATCCATTCTCCTTGAGACACATTTCCTATGCATTCATCATAATTTTTATAAAGTACAGCCAAACCTTCTCTCGCTGTAATTCCAACATGCGGAAAATTACCGTTCCTTATATCACTAACCGCATAATTAATAATAAAGCGCTGCGCATCCGTTATAAATGAGAGATATACATTATTACCGTCTGATTCAACGTTACTTTCTGCAATGTATAAAGTGTACTCTTTTGTCATAAGAACCTTCCTCCCTGCCTCCACACTTGCAAATCATTTGATGTCAACCATCCAGTTCCTTAATTTTTTTATACACTCTCTCACAATTATTATAGTCATGAAATGCAAAAAAATTGTCCATACGACTTCCATATGGCTCATGTACTTTACACCCACTTTCCATATATGAGATTATCACTTCAATAAGCGATTCCATATCATAAGTTACTTCTCCAAATCCGTCCTCTACATAATCAAAATATCCATGCTTTACTGTATGTTCTTCAAAGAACTGTTTCTCGTCAAACTGACAATAGACAACTGGTTTCCTTAATAATGCGAAATCCATACAAGCAGATGAATAATCTGTTATAACAAGATTACTTTCGGCATAGATTTCGCTATAAGGCTTTTCGGAAGAAAAGAAAATTACCCTTTCATCTTTGTCAAAAAGCTCTATAACCTGTTGTACTGTCGGATGCGGCATAAAGCAAATCGTATAGCTATAACTTTCTGCCGCATCAAGTAATCTGCTACAATTAAGCAATTCATTATAAAATTGAAAATAATCGCTCTTTATAAAATTTTTCCCTGGTTTATTGAATGTTCCTCCTGCAAGCCACTTACGCCATGTTGGCATAATTGTAATATATTTTTTCTCTTCATGATACAATCTGTCATGCCTTGGAAACCCGGTTAACCAAACATTTTCAGAGTTATAATAATAATTATAATCCAAAATAGACTGTGCTTCTCTTTGTGCAGCGCATACAAACCCAATTATATTCTTATTATACCTATTAAGCCACCCTGACACATCATTCTTTGTCACACCATGCTGCAAAAAAATAAATTTAGGTCGTACTAAGAAATCTCTCACCACTTCCGCCTCGGCTTTATTATCATACCAAGGATTAATAACAAACTCATCAGCAGCACTAGAGACTATGTAATCCGCAATGAGATGCAATAAATAATGCTGCTTTGAACCATATGGTACAACTTTCCCATAGGATTGCATACGGACATAATCAGGACTATTAGCCTCTATAATAAAATACGGTTCCACCTCAGAATCACAATTATCACTCAAAAATCTAAATATAGCTTCTCCATTATCTCCAGCAACATTAACACGATCAGAAATTAGCCAAACTTTCTTTTTATTTTTTCCTGCTATATGAAACAAAGCCTGCCGGCGTAGTTCTAAAATGTCTTTGACAATATTTTTGTTCTTTGACTTAATAATTTCATCTTCAAATTCTTTTTCAAAATCAATTCCTATCACATTGATAAATGACATATTGTATACAACAAAACGATTATCTTCCTTCCGAACAGTCCACCCTTCTTGTGTATAAAAAGAATTTTTATATGATTGGGCTAAAGGCATAGTTTTTGCGAATCTCAAATCACTCTTAGGTACTTCTATTCCATCAAGCCTTCCATGAAATTCAATTTCGTATTTTTCGATTTCATCCTCTAACGGAATATCTGCAGAAAACGTTGTCGCATAAAATACGATTTCATCAAATATATATTTATTTGCATCGCGTTCCACCCCCGGACTATATATTATTTCCTCTCCATTTACAAAAATCAACAATTCAGCTTCTGGCATAAAGTTCACGGAAAAACCTTCCATGTGCAGAATACCTCTAGTTATATCAAGAAACTCTATTTTTACATAGCATCTACCAAACGGTGTAGAAACTCTGGCACCGCTAAATTCAAAAAAAATATCGTTATTTTCTCTTACAAGTCGATGTTTTAGACCATATTTTTTTTGTAAAATGTAATATTTATGCTCACTCCAAATCTTCTTTTGAGCCATAATTACGTCACCATCAATATACTGCAACAATGAAAAAGCTTTTTCCTTATATGTACGATAAGCTCTTTCTCCTAAAATCTCCTTTCCTACTTTTCCCATATCATTAGTCTCAAATTTCCATTGTAATTGTCCCATAATATTGTACTGAATAAATTTAGGAATAATCCCATTTTCATCTTTTGAATCTAATATTATTTTTTCTAAAACATTTATAAGGTACTCCGTATATGTGCGATAATCACTTGCACTTTGAGCAATCGCAGAAGCTTCCCCCATACTTCTTCTACGATAATAATAATTGCATGTTTCAACCGCACCTATCTTTTTATAACCTTTTAATATAACTTCATAGTTAAACACTATATCCTCCCCAT
>CAMWMS010000014.1 GCA_947175435.1 uncultured Lachnospiraceae bacterium
CTGTTATGCTGGCGGTGAAGGCGGATATTATCGTGCGATTTCAGGGTGTAGCCAATGCGGGGCATACGATTGTCAATAATTATGCTAAATTTGCAGTGCACACATTACCGTCGGGCGTTTTCTACGGTCACACGACGAGTGTGATCGGCAACGGTGTTGCGCTGAATATTCCGATTCTGATGAATGAGATCAAGTCGATCATAGACCGTGGTGTCCCCATGCCGAAAATTCTCGTGTCAGACAGGTGCCAGATGGTTATGCCGTATCATATTCTGTTTGATCAGTATGAGGAGGAAAGACTAGGAGGTAAGTCTTTTGGCTCTACCAAATCGGGAATCGCACCTTTTTATTCGGATAAATATGCAAAGATCGGGTTTCAGGTGAGTGAACTCTTTGATGAGGAACGTTTGAGTGAAAAAGTAGATCGTGTCTGTGAGACCAAGAATGTAATTCTTGAGCATTTATATCATAAACCGTTGATTGATCCGACGGAACTGCTTAATACATTGAAGGGATATCGTGAGATGATAGAACCTTATGTGTGCAATGTGTCCGCATATCTGGATCAGGCGTTAAAAGAAGGCAAGACCGTGCTTCTGGAAGGTCAGCTGGGTACATTAAAAGATCCCGACCACGGCATCTATCCTATGGTAACATCTTCTTCCACACTGGCGGCCTTCGGTGCCATCGGTGCAGGATTGCCGCCTCATGAAATCAAGGAGATCATTACCGTGTGCAAAGCATATTCTTCGGCCGTGGGAGCAGGCGCTTTTGTATCGGAAATATTCGGAGATGAGGCGGATGAACTTCGACGCAGAGGCGGTGACGGCGGTGAGTTCGGCGCTACAACAGGACGGCCCCGGCGTATGGGATGGTTCGATTGTGTGGCTTCCAAGTACGGGTGCAGACTGCAGGGTACCACAGACGTGGCATTTACGGTGTTAGATGTGCTGGGATATCTGGATGAGATTCCGGTGTGTGTAGGCTATGAAGTGGACGGAGAGGTGACGACAGACTTCCCTGTCACTTGTAAATTAGAAAAAGCAAAACCGGTGTTAAAGAAGCTTCCGGGTTGGAAATGCGAAATCAGGGGTATCAAGAGTTATGAAGAGCTTCCGGAGAACTGCCGCAAGTATGTGGAATTTATCGAGGAGCAGATCGGATACCCGATCACGATGGTTTCCAACGGACCGGGCAGAGAAGATATTATCTATCGGAAGAGCCCGCTTAGCCGGTAGGGTTATAGCAGCGTTTAGGAACAGAATGCCTATGCTGTATGTTACAATAAGATAATTCGACGACGAAATAAAAGGCAGCGATTCAAATTCGCTGCCTTTTATATTTTTATAATATTGGAAATTTCTACGTACATGCACGAGTTTGTGGAGATGCGTAGCATCTCATAAGCAATATCTCGCAATCGAGCGTAGTTCGTAATTGAGCGAAGCTCAATTTTTTATAGGAATTTGGAAACTGTCCGCGAAGATTGCTGAAATAGTCATCGTATTCTATGTTTTTTTGCCGTTTTGCATTGGATAATCCACAAGAATTAGCAACAAACGTGTAAAACGAAAGAAGCAGGTATGCGTATATAAAAATAAGACAGATTGTGATATACTATATGCAGTAAAAGTGAGAAGTGTCTGAATACAGACGCAATAAAAGGAGGGAAATTTATGTTGCTGGAAAACAAGGTTGCGATTATTACAGGCGGGAGCAGAGGGATCGGTTATGCTACTGTCGAGGCTTTTTTACAGGAGGGTGCTAAGGTAGTGCTATGTGCCAGCAGGCAGGAAACGGCAGATCAGGCGGTGGCAAAGTTAAAGGAAACATACGCGGATGCGGTAGTGGAGGGAATCTTCCCGAATCTGTCCGAATATACGGCCGTGAAGGCGGCTTTTGACGAGGTGGCCGGGAAGTACGGAAAGATCGATATTCTGGTTAATAATGCGGGAATGTCGGAGAGTACTCCTTTTACGGAATATACGGAAGATCTGTTTAATAAGGTCATGGATTTAAACCTTAAGGCCGTATACAACTGCACCAAAGCGGCAAGCGAGTATATGGTGGCGGCGGGAAGCGGCGTCATTCTGAACACGTCCTCCATGGTGAGTGTATATGGGCAGCCGGCGGGAGTTGCCTATCCTACTTCCAAATGGGCGGTCAACGGATTTACGTTATCTCTCGCCAGAGAAATGGGACCGAAGGGAATCCGGGTCAATGCGGTGGCACCGGGCATCACATATACCGACATGATGCGTGCCGTTCCGAAAGAAGTGATCGATCCGATGATAGCACAGATTCCGCTGCGACGCATGGGACAGCCGGAGGATATCGCCAATGCTTTCGTATTCCTCGCATCGGACAGAGCTTCTTACATCAGCGGTGAGATTCTGCATGTGGATGGGCTGGCGAGAAGCTGAGTATGGCCGCAGACAATAGGAAAAGACGGCAGTAAGCATACGGTGCAATATATGCGGTGATAGATTTGGAGTTATGTAAATTATGAACAACTTAGAGTATTATAAAGTGTTCTATCATGTGGCAACAACCGGAAGTCTGACGATGGCTGCGAAAGAACTGAATATTTCGCAGCCTGCGGTCAGTCAGTCTGTCAGGCAGTTGGAGACGGCGTTGGGGACGAAGCTTTTTACGAGGGCATCGAAAGGGGTACGGCTGACGGGAGAGGGCAGCCTGCTCTATGGCTATGTGGCGAAGGGATATGAGCAGATCAGGCTGGGAGAGCAGAAGCTGGAACAGATGCTGAATCTGGAACTGGGTGAGATTCACATCGGAGCCAGTGACATGACGCTGCAATTCTATCTATTGCCTTATTTGGAGCAATTTCATGAGAAATATCCCCATATTAAGGTGATGGTCAGCAACGCGCCTACTCCGGAGACGCTGCGTAATCTGAATGAGAATAAAATTGATTTCGGTGTGGTGAGCACACCTTTTGACAATCAGGGCGGTCTGCAGGTGACGAATGTGCGGGAGATTGAAGATGTGTTTGTAGCGGGGCGGAAGTTCATCAGCTATAAGAACCGCATGTTGGACTTGCAGGAATTAGAAAAAATGCCTATTATTTATCTGGAGGGCGCGACCAGCACGAGAAGCTATATGGATTCTTTTTTGCAGAAAAACAATGTGTACGTCCGGCCTGAATTTGAACTGGCGACCAGTGATATGATCGTGCAGTTTGCCCTGCGCAATCTGGGTGTGGGATGTGTCGTTCGGGATTTTGCAAGGGAATATCTGGAGGACGGAAGACTGTTTGAACTGCGGTTTAACATGATCATACCGAAGCGGCATTTCTGCGTGGTGACGAATCCGAAGAATCCACTGTCGGCGGCGGCGAGGAGTATGCTGGAGCTGCTGTGATGAGTGGCTGTAGGACGCTTCATGAGAAAAGCTGAAACGAAGGAGCTTTGCCTGAGAAGAAAAGCAATGAAACGGAGAAAAAATAACATGATTACGACAATTATATTTGATATCGGCAATGTGCTTGCGGATTTTACGTGGAAGGAACACTTTGAGAGATTCGGGTATGATGCGCAGATGGTGGAGCGTATTGCCAAGGCGACGATCAAGAATCCGGCGTGGAATGAAATTGACAGAGGTGCCATGAAAGAAGAAGATATCATACGGGAGTTCATAGCGTCTGATCCGGACATTGAAGAAGATATCCGTAAGGTGCTGAAGAATGTTGAAACAATAGTAGCGCGCAATGACTATGCGATTCCGTGGATTCAGGAGTTAAAGGGTAAGGGCTACCGGACATTGTATCTGTCTAATTTCTCAGAAAAAGCAGAGCGGGAGTGTGCGCGTGCGCTGGATTTTATCCCGTATATGGACGGCGGTATTTTGTCATATCAGGAAAAGGTGATCAAGCCCATGCCGGAGATTTATCAGCTGTTGATCGACAGGTATGATCTTGTGCCGGAAGAATGCGTCTTTATGGATGATACACCGGCGAATCTGACCGGGGCGGAGAAGTTTGGCATACATACGATTCATTTCCTGAATCAGGCACAGGCGATTGCGGAACTGCAAAAGCTGGGTGTCGATGCATAAGAGAAAACAAAAAAGCTATCCTTCCGATAGCCGTATCTGCACACGAACAGGCAGCAGATACGGACATATCATATGAAGAGGGATAGCTTTTTACTATTTGACTAATTCTTCAGCCAGCGCTTCAATCTGTGCTGTACTCTCGTCATTTAATGCAGATTTGATCTGAACCGTATTTTCCGCAAATGTAATGTTCTTGCAGACTTCCAGCTTAGCGCGCATAACCTTTGCCGCTGTCGGCGCCCAGGAGCCGTTTTCGATGAGGGCGACGGTACGGTTCTGATAATTATGTGATATCAGCTCGTCGATAAATTCTCGCATATAAGGAAAGATTTCTGCATTGTAGGTGGTGGTGGCAAGTACCAGTTTGCCGTAGCGGAAAGCGTCTTCCACACATTCAGCCATATCCTCACGGGCAAGATCGGCCGTAACGACTTTCGGGCAGCCTTTTTCCGTGAGCTTCGCGGCAAGAAGTTCCGCTGCCGCTTTCGTATTGCCGTAAACGGAGGTGTAGGCGATCATAATGCCTTCTGATTCCACGCCGTAGGAAGACCAGATTTGATATAGGTTTACATAATATTCCAGATTCTCTTTTAAGACCGGCCCATGTAAAGGACAGATCATCCGGATATCAAGTGCAGAGGCTTTTTTCAACAGGTTCTGTACCTGCATGCCGTACTTGCCTACGATACCGAAATAGTAGCGGCGTGCTTCGCAGGCCCAGTCTTCGTCCGCATCCAAGGCGCCGAATTTACCGAATCCGTCGGCGGAGAAGAGTACTTTATCCAAGCTGTCATAGGTGACCATCACTTCGGGCCAGTGCACCATCGGCGCGGCAATAAACTGTAAGTTGTGCGAGCCGAGTGCGAGCGTGTCCCCTTCCTTAATAATCTGTCGTCTGTCGGCATAGTCCGTGCCGAAGAACTGGCGCATCATGTTAAATGCAGGCGCGGATGCCACGATAACGGCGTTTGGATAGGATTTGACAAATGTGTCGATGTTAGCGGAGTGATCCGGTTCCATGTGCTGTACGATCAGGTAGTCCGGAGTGCGTGTTCCGAGAACTTCCTTCAGGTTCTGCAGCCATTCTTCGCCGAAGTGGGTATCCACCGTGTCGAGGACGGCAATCTTGTCGTCGATGATCACATAGGAATTGTATGCCATTCCGTTTTCTACGATATACTGCCCCTCAAAGAGGTCGATATCGTGATCGTTTACGCCTATGTATTGAATGTCTTTCGTGATCTGCATATTGAGTCTCCTTTTTATAAAAAATTTTGGTGTTGGAAAATCGCATCGATTTTTCTACTGCGATGCTATATTAGTATAACCTCTTTTAAAAAGCTTGACAAGATTTTGTGCCAGGTCTGGTGGAAGGATTCGTTGTCTGTGAGTGCCAAATGCGGTACAATAAAGGCAGGAAGTGCAAAATTGTGCCTGTGGCTTCAATTCATAGGCTATGGAAAGGCATGGTTATTACTATGACAGAACAATTTTCCAGAACAGAAATGTTGATCGGCGGCGACGCTATGGACCGATTGGCGCATGCACGTGTGGCGGTGTTCGGCGTTGGCGGCGTTGGCGGCTATGTATGTGAAGCGCTCTCGCGCAGCGGTGTGGGCGCGCTCGATCTGATTGACAACGATAAGGTTTGTTTATCCAATCTGAACCGCCAGATTATTGCCACCCACAAGACGGTAGGCAGCTACAAGACAGAGGTGATGAAAGAGCGGATTCTGGATATTAACCCGAATGCCTGCGTGCGGATTCATCAGTGCTTTTTCCTGCCGGAAAATGCGGATCATTTTCCTTTTGAGGAATACGACTATGTGGTGGATGCGGTGGATACCGTGACCGCTAAGATCGAACTGGTATTGCGGGCACAGGAGAAGAATATCCCGGTCATCAGCAGCATGGGAGCCGGGAATAAGCTTGATGCAAGTGCTTTCCGTGTGGCTGACATATACGAGACGAAAGTGTGCCCTCTTGCCAAGGTGATGCGCAGGGAATTGAAAAAAAGGAATGTGGAACATCTGAAAGTGGTGTATTCGGAGGAAGAGCCTATGAAACCGATCGGGCAGGAGAAAGGGGCAGCGGAAGAAGCTGGTGCGGAAAACGGACAGATTACGGCAGGCAGGAGAAGCACACCCGGTAGTATCGCATTCGTGCCGTCTGTGGCGGGACTGATCATTGCGGGGGAAGTGGTGAAGGACCTGGCGGGATATTAAAGGTGAATTCAAAAAGTTGGGGTTGTTTTTGGCACTCCAACTTCTATTTATTCTATAGGAAATTGCTCGTTTATGCACGAGTGCGCTAAGCGAATCTCATTTTTATACTAAAACTGGTATGTATAAAAATATAAAAACTGGATATTTCACAAAAGCCAATATGTTGATATATTTCTGGTAATCGGTGCGCCGCTTTCGGGGCACTGATAAAGGGGATTAATGGAATATAGTATTTTAGAGCAAAGACAAGGAGGCATTGTGAACCAGATGAGTGAAGAGAGATATGCGTTGAACAAGCAGTTGGCACAGATGTTAAAGGGCGGCGTGATCATGGATGTGACGACGCCGGAACAGGCGAAGATCGCGGAAGCAGCAGGAGCTTGTGCTGTCATGGCATTAGAGAGGATTCCGGCAGATATCCGGGCGGTAGGCGGCGTCTCCAGAATGAGTGATCCGAAGATGATCAAAGACATTCAGGAGGCCGTTTCCATCCCCGTAATGGCGAAATGCCGGATTGGTCATTTCGTGGAGGCACAGATTCTGGAGGCGATCGAGATTGACTACATAGACGAGAGTGAGGTGCTTTCTCCGGCGGACGATGTCTATCACATTGACAAGCGACAATTTAAGGTGCCTTTTGTGTGCGGCGCGAAGGATCTGGGTGAGGCGCTTCGCAGGATCAACGAGGGCGCTTCCATGATCAGGACAAAAGGCGAGCCGGGTACGGGGGATGTGGTGCAGGCGGTGCGCCACATGAGGAAGATGAACAGTGAGATCGCGAAGATCATCGCAATGCGGCAGGATGAATTGTTCGAGGAAGCCAAGCAGCTTGCGGTTCCCTATGAGCTGGTGGCTTATGTGCATGAGAACGGCAGGCTTCCGGTGGTGAATTTTGCGGCGGGCGGTGTGGCAACTCCGGCAGACGCGGCGTTGATGATGCAGCTTGGTGCCGAGGGCGTATTTGTCGGGTCGGGTATCTTCAAGTCCGGCAATCCTGCAAAAAGAGCGGCGGCTATCGTGAAAGCGGTGACCAATTATAAGGATAGTAAACTGATTGCAGAACTGTCTGAGGATCTGGGTGAAGCGATGGTCGGAATCAACGAGCAGGAGATTGAGCTTTTGATGGCGGAGAGAGGAAAATGATGAGGAATGTCGGATTTGTCAGACCGGCTTGTATTGTTGCAGCAGACATGATAGTCGATAAATGTGAGAACCACAATAGTAGTAATATTAGTAATAGTAGTAAAAAGGAGTTATGTAAACTATGAATATAGCAGTGCTGGCGATACAAGGTGCTTTTGCGGAGCATATTGACAAGTTGAAGAAGTTAGGTGTGGATTGCATAGAATTAAGACAGGCAGCAGATTTGGAACAGGATTTCGATGGACTCATTCTGCCTGGTGGGGAGAGTACCGTACAGAGGAAACTATTGCGGGAACTTAATATGGTTGAACCTCTTCGGGAACAGATCGGGCAGGGGCTCCCTGTTCTCGGAACCTGCGCGGGTTTGATTCTTCTGGCACAGGAGATCAGCAATGACGGCGATGTATGTTTCGGAACGTTGCCGGTGTGTGTACAGCGCAATGCTTACGGAAGACAGCTTGGCAGTTTTCACACGGAAGAAGAGTTTGCGGGGATCGGCAGGGTGCCTATGAGTTTTATTCGCGCGCCCTATATTGAATCGGTGGTAAACAGGAATCAGACAGAAATACTTGCCACGGTGGAAGACAGGATCGTAGCGGCGCGGTCCGGCAATCAGATCGGGATAGCTTTTCATCCGGAGCTGGATGAGGATGACCGGATTCATGAGATGTTTCTTGGGATGTGCAGAGGAGTATAAAGTTTGACCAGACAAGATGAAAATTATCTATTTATATTACTTTCATACATTTCCTCGGCTAAGACTTCCTATTGCCGTACAACCCTCCGTCATAGTATACTAAATTTATACAGCCCGTACAGAAGATTCATACAGGCGGAACGGTTACCGATGATAATGTCCTGAAGATATCATACAACATAGAAGCAACTGTATATAATAGATCTGAAGGGATAGACAACAAAGGGGAGAAAAGATTGAAGATTAAAACTGCTAAGATGAGCTATGAGGAAGTGCTTGCGCTTCCGGTTACGATGCATCAGAAACCAATCAAGCAGCGGCTGCTCTTTCGGGTAGTGCTGCTTTTGTTGTCCATATGGGATCTATGGATGACTCGGTTTACATATCGGATGATCGGCATGGAGAAACTGGAAAAGGGTGAACCATGTCTCGTGTTAATGAATCACTCCAGCTTTATTGACTTAAAGATTGCGGCGCGGCTTATGTGCACCAGACCGTTTCATATCATATGCACTGCCGACGGATTTGTGGGAAAAAGGTGGCTGATGCGGCAGATCGGCTGTATTCCGACGAGAAAATTCATGACGGATGTGACGCTGGTGCGGGATATGGTCTATGCAACCAGAGAATTGAAAAGTTCCATTCTTATGTTCCCGGAAGCGAGCTACAGCTTCGACGGAACCCAGACACCTCTGCCGGACAGCCTCGGAAAATGCCTTAAGATATTGAAGGTTCCGGTTGTCATGATCAGAACCCACGGTGCGTTTGCGAGAGATCCGCTGTACAATAATCTGCAGCTTCGCAAGGTCAAGGTATCCGCTGATGTGGAATATTTGCTTTCTCCAAAAGAAATTGCAGAGAAATCCCAGCAGGAACTGAACGATATCTTACAGGAGAAGTTTACCTTCGATTATTTCCGCTGGCAGCAGGAGAATGAGATCAGGATAAAAGAGCCGTTTCGCGCGGACGGACTCAATCGGATGCTGTACAAATGTCCTCGTTGTAAGGCGGAAGGTCAGATGTTGGGGCAGGGGACAAAGATATTATGTAAACTATGTGGAAAAGCGTATGAGCTGACGGAATACGGATATCTGCACGCCGTAGAGATAGAAAGCAGAGAAAGACAGAAACAGGCTGATCAGAGTAAAGAGAACGCATACATTGAAAATGAAAAAGTCGGGATTGCAAAGAGTGAAATTACAGTAGGCAGAGATGAGGCCGAAGGAAAAGAGACTCAGAAATTTCTTGATTTCACCCATATTCCCGACTGGTATCATTGGGAGCGGGAGTGTGTCAGACAGGAGATTCTTTCAGGAAATTATCGGATGGATGTGCCTGTTACGATCTATATGATGGTTAATACGGATAGAATCTATCAGGTAGGGGAAGGGGTACTCAGCCATTCGGCAGAAGGCTTCCGGCTGACAGGCTGCGATGGCAGATTAGACTATCAGCAGGAGCCGCTTGCCTCCTACAGCCTGTACTCCGATTTCTACTGGTATGAGATCGGCGATGTGATCAGTATCGGGGACGCGCGGGTGCAGTATTATTGTTTTCCGAAAGAAAGCAGAGACATTGTGGCGAAGGCGAGACTTGCCGCAGAAGAATTATATAAGCTGGTGAAGCAGGGAACACTTGCAGAGTATCAGTGATTCTTTTCTTTTATAGTTAACGACATTAAAAATTTCTAATAGTATCTATTAAAGTCTTTTCATGTCACTGTCGCGGCATGTTATGTTTGAAATCGGGCAGAACAGGTATCGGGATATTGTGCGGGAAGCAGGGTTGTGGTATGTTTCCAGTATAAAATCCTGATCCGTACAGTGACACTCATATATGGGAGGCAAACTGCATAGCATGTTTCCCATGTCAGAATATATCAAGAGGAATATGGGGCATCATACGGATGCAAACTTGCAAGTTGAGAGAAGGACATAGTTAGAAAAATGAAAATAGAGATCAATGTGGATGAGCAGGTCGATGAGACTTGCATCAGAATATCCTGTAGGGAACTGACACCGGAACTCTCCAGAATCCTTGCCATGCTGCGGCTGCCGGAAAGGCAGCTTGCCGTCACGCGGGAAGAGGAGACGTATCTGCTTGATGTTACAGAGGTCATTTATATAGAATCCCTGGAGCGAAAGACTTTTGTCTACACGAAAGACGGTGTGTATGAATCGGGGCTTAAGCTGTATGAGCTGGAGGAGCAGTTGGAAGCGTGGGGATTTTTGCGGGTGAGTAAATCATGTCTGGTTCGGTTAAGCGCCGTCAGGTCTCTTAGAAGCGACATTAACCGCAGAATTCGTGTGACTCTGGATAACGGAGAAGTGATCATCGCCTCAAGGCAGTATGCGGACGGGATCAAGAAACGGCTTGGGATTGCGAAGTGAGAAAAACAGAATCGCGGAAATGACGGAGGCAGGATATATGGAAGAGAAAAGAACGGTATTTGATTATTGTGGTCATGTATTTATTACATTCGGCTTCAGCATTTTATTGCTGTGCGTCTTCTGCAGGATTGTGGGAGAGGAAGCAAGGGAGGTTTCGAGCCTGTATTCTTTGGGCAAAGAGGGATTGTCCGTGGCGACAATACTGCAGTTTCTGGGCGTATCGGTCTGCATTACTGTATTTCGTACACTTTTCTTCACGGATGGCGTGATCAAACGGATGTCCGTCACGATGCGCACGGTATGTATGCTGCTGTGTGTGATCGCGATGATTATAGTATGTGCGGCGGTGTTCGGCTGGTTTCCGGTAGATATGTGGCAGGCGTGGGTGGGATTTGCAGTCAGCTTCGGAGTATGCTTTGTGGGAAGCTTTATACTCACATTGTTGAAGGAGCGGACGCAGAACCGCAGGATGGAGGAAGCGCTGTCGAGACTGAAGGAGCAGGAGAAAGGTAATGAGGATTCATAATGCCAGAGATGAACTTTCTGTGCAAATATCATGAGCCGCCGAAGTGATAGGACGGAAAGCGGATGAGAGTAAAGGAAAAGTAGAGAAAAAGAGGGATTTTGAAGATGGAAAACCAGTTCCAAACAAAAGAGTTTCAAACAGAAGACAATAAACAGCTTGATCAAAACGCGATTGCGATCGCGAATGTATCGCACCGTTTCGGAGACAAAGAAGTGCTGAAAAACATTTCTTTGTCGGTAAAGAAGAGAGAAATCATAGGACTCTTAGGACCGTCAGGCGCGGGCAAGACAACGCTTATTAAGATCATTACGGGGCAGCTCGTACCCACTTCCGGCAGCGTGAAACTGGCGGGATGCGATATGCGAAGTCCCAGTCCGGCAATCTATCGGAGGATCGGCATGATGATGGACGATTGCGGGCTTTACGAGAGACTGTCCTGCTATGACAATCTGAGGCTGTATGCCGATCTGTACCGAATCGATCACGACAGGGTCGAGGAGGTGTTAAAGTGGGTAGGATTGTATGAAGCCAGGAAATGTCCGGCACAGAAGCTGTCTAAAGGTATGAGAGGCAGACTTATGCTGGCGAGAGCCGTTTTGCACAGACCGGAATTTCTGTTTCTGGATGAACCCACAAGCGGGCTGGACCCGGCCACGACCGGACATATTCATGAGCTGATCTTCGGAATGTGTAAGGAGGGGACAACAGTTTTTTTGACGACCCATAATATGACTGAAGCTGAGAAGTTATGTAAACATGTTGCGCTTCTGAATGAGGGGAAGATCGTAGAGTATGGAGAACCCCAGGAGATCAACAGGAAGTATAATCATATGAACCGTCTGAAGATACGCCTGTACAGCGGCAAGGATCTGGATCTGCCGAATACGGAGGAAGCGGCTGAGCAGGTATATGAGTATCTGCAAACCCGACAGATTGAGACGATACATTCCACAGAGCCGAATCTGGAATCTGTGTTTCTGGAACTGACGGGGCAGCGTTTACAGGAATGAGTTATGTAAACTTAGTGAGAGATGTTTATTGCGAAACATTATGTGAGTTGAATACAAGATTTTTATGTTGAAATGTTATGTAAACTACGCGAGGCGTTCGTGATGAAACATTATGTAACCTAAATGCAAGCATATAGTAAACATTATGTAAACTTGATTAGCTGGCTTGACTGCCGGAAAAACTTGAGTAGATTTTCTAGGGCAGTGAAGAGTAAGTCAAATGAGAAAGCGTAGCGTAAAAGTATATGGAAGGTAGGAGAAAAGAGTGAAAAATTCGATCATTATATTCAGAAAACAAGTGAAAGATACAGGAAGGAATCTTGCTCTGGGTATCCAGTTTATTATGTTTCCCCTAATGGCGATTATTATGGAAAACGCTATACAGGTCAAGGATATGCCGCCGCACTTTTTCGTAGGTATGTTTGCGGTCATGCATATCGGCATGGCGCCGCTCAATGTCATGGCGGCGGTCATCTCGGAGGAAAAAGAGAAAAACACGTTGCGCATGCTCTTCTTCGGCAGTGTGAAGTCTGTCGAGTATCTTCTGGGAATCGGTGGTTTTGTTTTTAGCGCCTGCATGGTGGGAACTGTTGTATTCGCCGTAGTGGGCGGATATGGCGGAGTTGAGTTCCTGCGCTTCCTGCTGATTATGGCAGCGGGGATATGCGTTTCCATGCTGTTAGGCGCGGTGATCGGAATCCTGACGAAGAGCCAGATCAGCGCCACAACGATTGCAACGCCGACTATGATGGTGTTCGCTTTCCTGCCCATGCTCGCCATGTTCAATGAAACTATCGCCAAGGTGGCGGATTACGCTTACTCACAACAGGTTCAACTGATGTTGAACGGCCTTGCGTCAGGGACGAGGACTGAGCCGAAGAGTCTGCTCGTTATTGCGGTCAGTGCCGTAATCGCCGTAGGAATGTTTATCTATGCTTATCGCAGGAGCGGTTTGCTATGATTGATCTTGAGAATTATTACAAAAATGAATGATAATCCAGCATAAAATCGGCAGGGCTACCGTGAGCGCAAGGCATCCTGCGAAGAGCCGCCCGGTAGCCGTCGCATCCAGACATGCTGCAATCAGAGTAATCATATACATGGCTACGAGCAGAACGACGCATGTAAGAGCGACGATCTGTTTCGGGGTCTTTTTTTTCATAAGAGTTCTCCTTCTTAATATCTGCGTATTTGATGTCAGTCTATGTGTCAGAGCAGTTTACTGCAGTCTATATCCCATACTTGCACCTCATGTCTTCTCGGATACTATTCTTTTCATACTTTAGCATGATTTCGGTCAGGAAGCAATGGAAGATCTGTGCCTGCTTCGGAGGGCGCGGATATACAGAAATAATTAAGATGACAAATGGTGGAAATTCCGCTATGATGTAATAAGTGTAAAAATGTTACTGTTTATAAGTTATGTAAACCATACGCGCAGATGAAAGTTAATATCTACGAAGCCGCGCTTTCGCTCCGCAAAAAGCGTAGCAGACGCTAAACTCGTGAGTTGCTTTGCAACTCATAACCTCGTTAAGCGCTGACGCTTTTTGAGGGGCTTCTTAAGATATTAACTTTCATCTGCGCTGGGTGCCGGTATGTCTGAATAGTAAAGGCAATCATATTAATGTGGAGAACGGAGACAGAGCTGTATGGATAGAATGATACTTGACAAGAATTGGCGGATGAAGATCGTGGGGGAGAATGTCTATGACATACCGGAAGACTGGATTGATATGCGGATTCCGGGTTCCGTCTATGGCACTTTGCTGGAAAAGGGGCTTATGCCTGATCCTTATGACAGGATGAACGAGCTGGAGGCGCTGCGTCTGATGGAAAACAATTTTTGTTTTCAGACCACGTTTACTATTGGCAAAGGGCAGTTACAGAGCGATTTCCTGCTGTTGCGTTTCGACGGAATCGATACACTTGCGGAAGTCTGCCTCAATGGCAGACTTTTGGGACGAACCGACAATATGCACCGCATCTGGGAGTTTGATATCGAAGAAATTGCCAAGGTTGGTGAGAATACGTTACGCGTGGAGTTCGCGTCTCCGACGAAATACATTGCAAAAGAGAATGAGAAAGTATATACCGGCGGTTCCGGAGAGTGTATGGAAGGGTTCCCCCATCTGCGCAAAGCACACTGCATGTTCGGATGGGACTGGGGTCCGAGGCTGCCTGATGTGGGGATTTTTAGGGAGGTCTCCGTTTTATCCGGCAGGAGGGCAAGATTAGAGCAGGTTTACATAACACAAGACTGGCTCCGTGGGAATGCAGTGGATGTCACACCGAAGGGCGTGGATATTCACACGGGATCGGTTGACATAAAGTATAATGTCACCATTGAAAATTTTGTGCCGGAAATGTCGGATGACAGCTATGAAATCAGGACAGCGCTCTATGACGACAAAGGGATTCTGATTGCGGAAAAGTCCTCCGGGCGGTGTGCGGGCGCAGAGGCGGCAGAAGAATATGCGGGGACGGTCACGGCAGATAAGGGTGAAGAAACAAGGGATAGCTGGGATACGATCACCGTGCATGATCCGAAGCGCTGGTGGCCTAACGGTTACGGTGAACAGCCGCTCTACCGGGCGGAAGTGACGCTGTTAGACGATCAGGGGAAAGTGCTGGATGTATGGAGCTGCAGAATCGGTCTGCGTACCATGACGGTCAATACGCAGCAGGACGAGTGGGGAGAGTGCTTTGCCCACGAGGTGAACGGTGTCAAAATATTTGCCATGGGGGCGGACTATATTCCGGAGGATAATATTTTGTCCAGAGTGACGGTGGAGCGCACGAAGAAACTGTTGCAGGATGCGGCACAGGCGCATTACAACTGTATCAGGGTATGGGGCGGCGGATATTATCCGGATGACTGGTTTTATGATCTATGCGACGAACTGGGACTGGTCGTATGGCAGGATTTCATGTTTGCCTGCGCATCTTATGAGTTGGATGACGATTTCGCACGCAATGTCAGTATGGAGATCCGCGATAATATAAGAAGAATCAGACATCATGCCTGTCTGGGGCTGTGGTGCGGTAATAACGAGATAGAGACACAGACGCTCGATAAGGCGTGGAAGCCGTCAGAGAAACAGAAATGTGACTATATTAAGCTGTTTGAGTATATTATTCCGAAGATTCTGGAAGAGGAAGATCCGATGACATTTTATTGGCCGTCATCCCCGTCTTCCGGAGGAAATTTCGACAATCCGTGGGATGAAAACAGAGGAGACACACATTATTGGGCTGTATGGCATGGGAATAAACCTTTTACGGAGTACCGTAAATTCAAATTCCGTTATGTATCCGAGTTCGGATTCCAGTCTTTCCCGTGCTTAAAGACTGTGGAGACCTTCACAGAACCCGAGGACCGCAACATCTTTTCCAGAGTCATGGAGATGCATCAGCGGAATGTGGCGGCGAACGGTAAGATCATGACATATCTGTCCGCGACGTACCTTTATCCGACTGATTTCGATACACTGTTGTATGCGTCCCAGCTTCTGCAGGCGGATGCGGTCCGCTATGGAATTGAACATTTCCGTAGACACCGGGGCAGGTGCATGGGCACGATTGTATGGCAGCTCAATGATATCTGGCCGGTGGCATCCTGGGCGAGTATTGATTATTACGGCCGCTGGAAAGCGTTGCATTATGCCGAAAAGCGGGCCTTTGCACCGATTATGATCTCCTGTGAGGAAACAGGGGAACTGAGTGAGAGACCTTTCTGTGTCTCACAGCCGGCACCTATCGTGAAGGCCGCGAGACTGCATGTGGCAAATGAGACGTTTGAACCGGTGAGCGGTTTGGTGACGTGGCAGCTCCGCACGGCCAAGGGTGAGATTCTGCTGGTGGGAGAAGAGCGGGTCAGAGTGGAACCGCTTGGCGGTACGTGGATTGAACGACATGATTTCTCCTCGTTTAGCGAGTTGGAAGTTTACATAAGTTATGCTCTGGAAGTAGAAGGAAAGGTGGTATCGGAAGGCACCAGCCTGTTTACGGCGCCGAAGCATTTTGCATTTGAAGATCCGAAGCTGTCTTATACGAGAGAGGGGAACAGCCTGTTAATCAATGCGCAGGCATATGCGAAGAGCGTGGAGATCCGGGGCGTGGATGGAGATGTGAAGCTGTCCGATAACTTTTTTGATATGAATCCGGGCACGAAGCAGGTTGAGATCCTGGAGGGAGATGCATCGACGTTTGAATTAAGATCGGTGTATCAGATCCGATGACGGAAACACTCCGCATAAGTCCCTGCAATCTGTGTCCCAGAGAATGTAATGCCCGCCGGAAAGAAGGGAAGACGGGCTACTGCCGCTCGGATGACCGGATCTTCATTGCGAGAGCGGCACTGCATATGTGGGAGGAACCGTGCATCTCCGGGGAAAAAGGTTCCGGAACGGTGTTTTTCTCCGGATGTAATCTGCGCTGCGTCTACTGTCAGAATTACGAAATTGCGGCGGGAGGAAAAGGAAAAGAGGTTTCCGTAGAGAGACTTGCGGAGATCTTTCTGGAACTGCAAAAGAAGGGAGCCGCTAATATCAATCTGGTCACGCCTGATCATTATGTGCCCGGTGTGGTGCAGGCCGTCCTTATGGCAAAAGAACAGGGACTTGTGCTTCCCATTGTATATAACTGCAGCGGCTATGCCAAGCGGGAGGTCATAAAGAGCCTGACGGGGATTGTAGATATTTTCTTGACGGATTTCAAGTATATGGATCCGGCACTTGCGGCGAAGTATTCCGCAGCGCCGGATTATCCTGCTGCGGCGAAAGAAGCACTTGATGAAATGGTTAACATAACATATAGAGAAGGCGATGAGAATATGGCTCTCTTCGATGAAAACGGTATGATGCAAAGAGGTGTCATTGTCAGGCACCTTCTTCTGCCGGGGCATAAGCAGAATGCTAAAGATGTAATTCGATACGTCTATGAGACATACGGTGACAGCGTATATATCAGCCTGATGAACCAGTACACGCCTTTTGACAGACTGCGGGAACATCCGGAGTATGGTGAGCTTGGCAGGAAGGTGACGAAAAGAGAGTATGAGTCCGTAGTGGATTATGCAATAGATCTGGGGATTACGAATGCTTACATTCAGGAGGGAGATACGGCGAAGGAGAGTTTTATACCGCCGTTTGATGTACGAAAGGAATGAAAGGCTACGGTATGAGTTTTCTATCGAAGATAGATTTATGATAGAAGTAGAGGTGGAATATGAGAAAACGATTAAAATTTTTCGGTCTTGTTGCAGCAGTCGGTATGTTATCAGTAGGCTGCGGGAAAAACGATGAGATTACAGAGGAACCTGTAGCGACTGAGAGCCCGGCGCAGGGGGACAATACGTCTGAGAAAGAACCGGAGATGGAACCGGAACAGACTACGGTGAGTAACTGTCAGATCGCAGGAGGACAGGTTGCGCTGGTGATCGATGCAAGTTCCGCCATGGACAGCGGTTTCAACCAGGCGGCGCTTAACGGCGCGCAGACTTATGTCGATGCAGCGGAGATCTCTTATTCCTACTACAGTGCCGACGATGACACGCAGGAATCCTATGAGAAAGCCGTAACCACGGCGATTCAAAATGATGCGGCGCTTGTTATATGTGCCGGCAGCCATTTTGAAGAGACGGTAGGACGGATGCAGAGTGAATACGACGAGGTGTTTTTCCTGCTGTTAGACGGCGTGCCAAAAGATGCCGAGGGCAATGCGGTTGCCATTGCACCCAATGTCCACTGTATTACGTACCGGGAGGAGGAGGCAGGATATCTGGCCGGATATATGGCGGTTTTGGATGGCTACACCAAGCTGGGATTTATCGGAGGGGAACAGCGTCCCTATGTGGAGCGGTATGGATACGGTTATCTGCAGGGAATCGATGCGGCGGCAGCCCATTTGGACAACAGTGATGATATTAGCGTGGAATATTGGTATGCGGGCACTTTCCTGCCAGATGAGCAGATTGAGGAGACCTCCCGCGAGTGGTACGAGGCGGGCACGGAGGTTATTTTCGCCTGCGGCGGTTCGTTGTATCAGTCGGTATTGTTATCCGCGGAGTCCTGCGGCGGAAAGTTGATCGGGGCGGACGTGGACCAGAGCAATATTTCCGAACTGTTCTTAACTTCCGCCATGAAAGGGATTGATTCTTCCGTGATCGATGCGCTGGATGAGTTTTTTGCCAGCGGAAGGAGCTGGCCTAAAGAAATTGCGGGCAGTGTGATCTCCTACGGCGCGAAAGAAAAATGTGTCCGTCTGCCCGTGTATGGTGATGCATGGCGCTTTCAGTCGGCGGCAATGAGTGACTATTTACATGTGATCGCCGATCTAAAGAGCGGTGACATTCAAGTATCGGACGACATAGATACGCAGCCGGAGACGACCGTTTCGGTTATCCGGCATGAACAGCAGGAGGAAGAACTTTGGATACCGGAAAAATGATGAAATCCAGCTATAATCCATATATATTTGTTGTACTGGTTCTTTCCGGTCTTCTGATCCTGTTATCGGGATGCGGAAGGAAGACACCTGCGGTCTCCGACAGCGTATCATGGCAGTCGGGAAAAACGGAAGAGGAGATCGAGAGAGAGCTGACGGAAGGAAACGTTACCATGTCACGGCTGCAGCTAGCACTGTACGGTAAGATTACGGACTGCTCCCTGCAGAGCGATAAGGAAACGCTGGCGCTTACGCTCACCATGCCGGATATTCCGAAGAGTGATGATGCCATGATCTATCTGTTTGCCTTTGAAACGTATGAAGAATGCACTTTTACCGAAGAGCTTAAGCGGGAACCGATCGCGAGTCAGAGAAAATCCACAGAGTGCAGACTGGAGTGTGCGTATCAGGATGAATATCTTTTTAAACAGTTTGTTCCAGCGGTGCTTCTGAACGGAGAATATATGCCCCTGTCCGCGGGTATCTGTATCAGCAATCCGGAAATGCTGGCGGATACGATAGAAGACTGCCCCCAGCCTAAGTCCAAAAAAGGACTGCTCTTAGACCCGCAGATGCTGGAGACTTCTCTGCTGACGGATTTAGGAGTGCAGTACGCGATTTACAATATTCCCCTTTCCATTATTATGGGAGAAACCACGGATCAGACTTTTCCCACGATCTCTTATGAATATCAGGGGAAGACATATCTGTTTAACGGTGCTGCCATCAACGGCTATGACTACCTTTTTTCTTACCTGACAAGCCAGGGGATGAATTCCACGGCAATCATCTTAAATGATTGGAATGAAACGTATCCGGAATTGATCCATCCGTTGTCAGACAATAAAGAAGTGGGCGCATATTACTATGCTTTTAATACCGCCAATCAGGAAGGAATCCATTGTCTGGAAGCGATCGCGTCTTTTCTGACGGAGCGCTATTCTGGCAAAGAACATGGACTTGTGTCGAGCTGGGTCATTGCCAATGAAATCAATCAATATAAAGTCTGGAATTATATGGACACGGATGACATTATGGTATACGCTGCCGAATTTGAGAAGGCGCTGCGTATCTTCTATTATGCGGCGAAGAGTAACTATGCCGACGCCAAAGTGTATTTCAGCATAGATCACGACTGGAACAGCAACAGAGGGAATGACGAGAAATACTTCAATGCGAAAGAGGTTGTGGCGGCAGTCAATGAGATGGCCGGGCAGAAAGGAAATTACGATTGGGGGCTGGCGATCCATCCGTACCCGAATCCACTCACCAAAGTAAACTACTGGACGGAGAATTATGACAAGACGCCGGACGCTCCGGTCCTTACGCTGATGAATTTAAGCACGGTGACGGATCTCTTAAGTCAGGAAGAATATCTTGACCGGAACGGAAATGTACGGAGCATTACGGTCACGGAGCTCGGTTTTACTTCCGCCTCCGGCGAAAAACTGCAGGCAGCAGCTTTCGCCTATTGTTATTATATAATAGAGGCGAATCCTTATGTGGACGCATTTATTATGAACCGGCAGACCGATGCGCTGGAGGAAGTACGGCAGGGACTTGCTTTCGGAATCTATGAAATGGATCATACGCCCAAATATATCTGCGATGTATACAAAAATATCGACACGGATGAGGGGAAGGAATATACGAAATTCATGCTGAATATCCTGGGGGCGGAAAGCCTGGAGGAGGCGCTTTCGTGGGCAAAGTAAGTTTTGTTTTGAAATACAGATGTAGTTAAATTCTTTGACGGGCATGCATATGTTACGGTGATACAGGACAAAATTTGTACCTAAGTTACAAAAAATCATGATAAAATAGGGAAGAGCATTGACAGTTGAAGGTTTTTTTTGATAATATATATACATTATGTAGAGAAACGGTGGGGTTTAACATGGCGAACTCTATGGTTTCTTTCTTTATATATGTTATTTTGGTTTAATGTGGTAAAGCAAAAAAGCGGAAAATATGTCATAATTACATAGGAATCAATATAAGTTGCGGCTTGGAAAGGAGCACGGTAGTACAAATGGTAAAGTATACTATTAAACGCATTATTTTGGCAATTGTTTCGATCCTGATTGTCAGCGCAATCACCTTCTTTGTCATGAACATTATCCCGGGCGGACCGTTCAACAAGGAAAAGGCTACGAGCGCGGAGGCGCAGAGAGTATTGGAGGAGCGCTACAATCTGGATAAACCGCTTGGACAGCAGTATGTTCTTTATATGAATAATTTAATACACGGTGACTGGGGCATTTCTTTGCACAGCGGACGTGATATATGGGGAGAGATTTCCTCACGCTTCAAGGTGTCTGCGAGACTGGGAGGTATGGCCGCCGTGGTGGCGATTATTATTGGATTGATTTTGGGGAGCGTCGCGGCGTTGACGCGGAACAAGTGGCCGGACAGGCTTATAGTCTTCTTGACGACACTGGGAACTGCCATGCCGTCCTTTATTCTGGCGACTCTGCTGCTTCTGGTGTTCTGTCTGAAACTCGGATGGGTTCCGGTATGGTCGTCGAGCAAACCGAATTACGTCCTGCCGATTATTGCGTTAAGCCTTTATCCGATGGCATATATCACGCGTCTGACAAAAACCAGTATGCTGGACGCGCTCAATCAGGATTATATCCGTACGGCGAGAGCAAAGGGCGTTCCCGCATGGAAAGTAATTTTCAAGCACGCACTTAGAAACGCGCTGATTCCGGTCGTTACTTATATAGGACCGATGGTGGCCTATATTTTGACAGGTTCCATGGTTGTAGAGAATATTTTCACGATCGGCGGCCTTGGGTCTTCTTTCGTGACGAGCATCACAAACCGCGATTATACGATGATTATGGCGACGACGATCTTTCTAGCTATTTTGATGGTAGTTGCGAATCTGCTGACCGATATCGCGTATAAACTCATTGACCCGAGGATTACATTTGAATAGATTGAAAAATCAGAGATTTTTCAATCGCAAATTTGTGCCTTGCGGCCACAAATTCGCAGGTTGTGAGAAAGGCACGGGTATTAGTGTAGAGAGACAGAAAGAAAGGACGAACAGGAATGCAGGGGAACGGAAACGAAGAATTGAAAAAGAAACAGTTTTTATCTGCCCAGGTGGATTTGAGTAAATTTAATTCCGCGCAGTTTGAAGCAGCCACGGACGAGGAGAAAAAGCAGCAGGACGTTATGGGAGAATCCACTACTTTCTTTAAGGATGGTATGAGGCGTCTGCGCAAGAATCCGCTGGCGATGGCAAGTATCATTATTTTGCTGTTAATTATCGTAACGATTATTGTTGCACCACATATTGTTCCTTATAAGTATTACGAGATTATTTCGGTGGACGGTGTCCGTGACAAATCGGCGTCCAATCTCGCACCGTTTACATATTCCAAACTGGAGACGCAGTATATGAAGAAGACTGGGGAGAAGCTTTTCCCGCATATTCTGGGGACAGACAGTCTGAGCAGGGATTATTTTATCAGAGTAATCTACGGAACGAGGGTAAGTCTTTCTGTCGGTATCGTGGCATCCGTCATGGTTCTGATGATCGGTCTGCTCTACGGTTCCATTGCCGGATATTTCGGGGGCAGGATAGACTTGATTATGATGCGGATCGTGGATATTATTTATTCTTTGCCGGATATGTTGATCATCATTCTGTTATCGGTGGTGTTAAATCAGACGCTGGCGCCTTTTATCGCGGGCACCGTGCTGGAAAGTCTCGGAACGAATATGATTTCTATCTTTATCGTGTTCGGTCTGCTCTATTGGGTCAGCATGGCCAGATTGATCCGTGGACAGATTCTTACGATCAAAAATAATGAATACGTGCTGGCGGCCAGATGTATCGGTACAAAGAACGGCAGGATTTTGAGAAGACATATTTTGCCGAACTGTCTTTCTGTCATTATTATCACGACGGCGCTTCAGGTGCCAAGCGCGATTTTTACCGAGAGCTACTTAAGTTTCCTTGGCCTTGGCGTATCCGCACCGCTTACCTCATTGGGAAGCCTTGCGAACGATGCGAGAGCCGGCATGCAGTCTTATCCGCACAGGTTGATCGTACCGGCAGTCACGATCTGTCTGATCGTATTGGCGTTGAACTTGTTGGGCGATGGTCTTCGTGATGCCTTCGACTCTAAATTGAATTAAGGAGATAAGCATATGGGCCAAGAAAATAATTATATTTTGGAAGTAAAAGATTTACATACAAGCTTTTTTACCGACACCGGGGAGGTACAGGCAGTCAACGGTATTTCCTTCAATCTCGAAGCCGGAAAGACGCTCGGTATAGTTGGGGAATCCGGCTCCGGTAAATCCGTTACCGCGTATTCCATTATGCAGATTCTGGCGGAGACCGGAAGAATTACCGGCGGAGAAGTGAGATTTCACGGTGAGGACATCACGAAATGGAATAAGAAACAGATGCAGAAATTCCGTGGCGCGAAATGTTCCATCATTTTCCAAGACCCGATGACAAGCCTGAATCCGGTCTTTACGATCGGAAGCCAGCTTACGGAAGCGATCCTTCTGCATACGGATAACAATAAGAAGCAGGCGAAAGAGCGAGCGATAGAGATGCTGACGCTGGTCGGCGTGAATGAGCCGGAGAGCCGTATGAAACAGCATCCGCACGAGTTGTCGGGCGGTATGAGACAGCGTGTCATGATTGCCATGGCGCTTGCCTGCGAGCCGGATATTTTGATTGCGGACGAGCCGACGACGGCACTGGATGTAACCATTCAGGCACAGATTCTGGAACTGATGCAGGATTTACAGAAAAAGTTAGGTATGACGATTATCATGGTAACGCATGATCTGGGCGTTATCGCGAGTATGTGCGATGAGATTCTGGTCATGTACGGCGGGCGCGTTTGCGAGCGCGGTACGGCGGACGCCATTTTCTATCACCCAGCGCATGAATATACTAAGGGACTTCTGCGTTCCATACCGAAAGCGGATAACATGAACGAGAAGCTGATTCCGATTGGCGGTACACCGATCAACTTATTACAGATGCCTGAAGGCTGTGCATTCTGTCCGCGATGTGACGCGGCCATGAAGATCTGCTTGAAAGAGAAACCGCAGGAATTCCGTGTCGGTGAGACACATATTGCCAGCTGCTGGATGAACATTAAGGAATTATATGAAGCACAGGAAGGAGAACGGGTATGAGTGAAAACGAAAAATATCTGCTGAAAGTAGAACACTTAAAACAGTACTTCCCGGTGCGAAGAGGATTTAAGACGATTCCTCTTAAGGCAGTTGACGATATTTCATTTTCCGTAAAACCGGGCGAGACGTTAGGTCTTGTGGGAGAATCCGGATGCGGTAAGACGACTGTGGGGAGAACGCTTCTGCGTCTTTACCAGCCCACCGCAGGACGGATCGTGTTTGACGGAGACGTGCTCTTTGACAGCGGTGAGCAGTACGACGAGAACGGAAAGGTGGTTTTGGGGGCGGACGGCAAACCTGTGATCGGTAACAAGGTTGATGTCAACATGCTTCCCTATCGCAAGCAGATGCAGATGGTCTTTCAGGACCCTTATTCTTCTTTAAATCCGCGTATGACGGTGGAAGATATCATCGGAGAGCCGCTTGACGTCCATAAGCTGTATCGTAGCAGGGACGAGCGTCGTGAGAAGATTCTGGGTTTGATGGAACTGGTGGGGCTGAACGCGGAACATGCCATGCGTTACGCGCATGAGTTTTCCGGCGGTCAGAGACAGCGTATCGGTATTGCAAGGGCGTTAGCCGTAAATCCTAAATTTATCGTGTGCGACGAGCCGGTATCGGCACTTGACGTATCTATTCAGGCTCAGGTTGTCAATATGTTTGAAGAATTGCAGGAGAAACTGGGCGTTGCTTACCTTTTTATCGCCCATGACCTTCTCGTTGTGCATCATATTTCGGACCGTATCGCGGTTATGTATCTCGGAAAGATGATGGAACTTGCGGATGCGGATGAATTGAATGAGAATCCTATCCACCCCTACACGTTAAGTTTACTGTCGGCGGTTCCGATTCCGGACCCGGAGACGGCAAGGAAGAGTAAACGTATCGTTCTGGAGGGAGATGTGCCGAGTCCGCTTAATATGCCTACCGGCTGCCCGTTCCGCACCAGATGCCGCTATGCCACAGAGCAGTGCGCCAAAGAGATGCCGCAGTTGACGGACAGAGGCAACGGTCATTTTGTTGCCTGCTTCAATAAATAAGGTTTTCTCCCGTTTGGGTGAAACATAGATTTTAATATTTTTATAGGAGGAATGGTTATGAAAAAGAAACTAGTAGCGGTCTTACTTGCTGCAAGTATGATCGTGGGCCTTACAGCCTGTGGTTCCGGTAATGCCGCAAACAGTACGGACAACAGCGGAACAGACAATGCAGCTACTACGGATGAGGGGGATGCTAATGCTTCTTCCGCAGATGCGACAGACACTTCCAATGGTGGTGAGTCCTCAGGAGGGTCAGGTATTTTGAATATCAACCTTGCTTCTGAGCCGGATTACCTTGATCCTGCGCTCAACAGCTCTGTTGATGGCGGATGTCTTGCGGTAAATTCTTTTGCCGGGTTATATACCTACGACCAGAACGGCGAGTTGATTCCGCAGCTTGCGACAGCAATGCCGGAAGTATCGGATGACGGCTGTGTTTATACAGTGCATCTGATGGAATCAAAATGGAGCAATGGCGACGATTTGAATGCACAGGATTTCGTATATAGCTGGAACCGTGTTATCGCAGAGGAGACCGCAGCTGACTACGCATACCTTTTTGATGTAATCGCACGTAACGGTGACGCACTTGCGATCGAGACACCCGACGATTATACGATGGTGATCACTTTGAACAGTCCTTGCCCGTATTTCAATGACTTAATGGCATTCCCGACTTTCTTCCCTGTTCATCAGGCAAGTGTGGAAGCTGCTAACCCGGACGGAACTGTTCCCGGTAAGTGGGCACAGGAAGCCGGTTTCGTATGTAACGGTGCTTACACATTACAGTCTTGGAATCACAACGAGAGCATGGTTTATGTAAAGAACCCGAATTATTATGATGCGGCTAACGTAACCATGGACGAGCTGCACTTCATGCTGAGTGCGGACGATACGGCAATCTACGCTGCTTATAACAGCGGTGATCTGGACTATATCGATACCGTACCGAATGATGAAATTTCTTCCTTAAACGGTATCAATCCTGAGTTTGGTATTCTGGATAACCTTGGAACTTACTATATCGGTTTCAATGTAAATGATTCCGTATTCGATGGCAAGACTGTTGAAGAGGCAGCTAAGATGCGTCATGCTATGTGTTTACTGATCGACCGTGGATTCATTGTTGAAAATGTAGGTCAGACCGGTCAGGTTCCGGCGGATTCCTTTGTTCCGCTTGGCATGGCTGACGGTAACGGCGGCGAATTCAAGCAGGCAGATACTTCTTACTATGATGCAGAGGCAACCGGTGCCGGCATGCTGGAAGAAGCAGTTGCTTTACTGGAAGAAGCAGGCTATACGCTGACAGATAACGGAGACGGTTCCTACTCCATCGATCCGGGTATCTCTATCACGTATCTGACAAATGACGGTACAGGACATATCGCCATCGCAGAGTCTATCCAGCAGGATCTGGCAGTTGTTGGAATCAGCATGGATATTCAGTCTGAGGACTGGAATGTATTCCTGGAAGACCGTAAGCAGGGTAACTTCACACTGGCACGTGAAGGCTGGTTAGCTGACTACAATGATCCGGTCAACATGCTGGAGATCTTTACATCTGATTCCGGTAATAACGATATGCAGCTTGGTAAGGGAAGCAGTGCGGCAGCTCCTGCATGGGGTGATTATGACGCGATGATCAACGAAGTCCGTAACACGACAGATTTCGCGGCACGTGTTAATCTGATGCACGAAGCTGAGGATATGCTGATGGAAACATGGGCAGTTATCCCGCTTTACTACTACAATGATGTTTACATGCAGAAATCTAACGTAGACGGTATCTTTGCAACCGTATTCGGTATGAAATATTTCATGTATTCTACTAAGAACTGATTTGATCGTCTGAATCAGTATTGAATAAAAGTTGATAAGGAAAAGCAGATTTGAGTCACGGAAATTTTGGCGGGGCTTGGATCTGCTTTTTGTTTTGTCTTAGAGCTTAGACAGAGGCTTAGACAAAGGATGGAAGTAGAAACTTGCTTTCTTGTGGTGGGAGTGTTAAAATAATGGATAAAAAAGGTATTTTGTGTGATTTTGATGAGGAGGGAAGAAATGATATGAATATTGGGAAAAAGGTGGATTGCACATCTACGTTCAGTCATTCGGATAAAAAATACCATAAAAAGAAAAAAATGATTTATTTTAATTCAAAATCGTGTATAGCGATGTTTTTAGCTGTCACATTGCTGTTTACTTCCGTTGATGGCATTCAGGTGCGCGCGGCAGAATTGACGGAACAGATTCCGGGGGCGGAGGATACGGGCAATCCGACTGATCCAGACAATCCGGTTGATCCAGACAATCCAGTTGATACGGACAATCCTGATGATATAGAACCTTCTTATGTCAAGACACCGGAAGGGGCTGTTATTATATCTTCTTTCGAACCTTTATCAAAGAAGGACAGCCATATTGAGTTGGAAGAGAAGATAAAGCTGGCGGAACTGGTTAGCAGTATGCCCGAAACGTTAACGGCATACGCCGAAGCCTATGTGACAGATGAGGCGGAAAACGATGATGATCAGTCTGGCGAAGACGAAGAAGGAAGCGATAAAGAAAAGCCTGATGATGGAGAAGGCAATGAGACCGGAGATGGAGAAGGCGATGAGAGCGGAAACGAAGAAGGTGGCGAAACCGGCGGTGAAGAAGGCGGTGAGACTGGCGGCGAAGAAGGTAGCGAAACCGGCGGTGAAGAAGGCGGTGAGACCGGAAACGAAGAAAGCGATGAAACCGGCGGCGGAGCCGATGGCGTACAGTCTGATGACAGCGAAGAGACACGTTCAGAGGCGGACGACATGGCGGCGGTTCAGGACGGACATCAATGGCGCCTTCTGGTTGCAGTGGCAGATGATCCTGCTGGAAATGAAGAGCTGGCAAACGAAAGCGACGGAAACAATGATGACCAGTCGGCTGAAGGTGGCGGAAATAGCGATGGCCAGTTAGGTGAAGGCTATGGTAATAACGAGGGTCAGTTAGGCGAAGGCGATGAAAACAACGGTGGCCAGTCGGACAAAGGAGAAGGAGACAGCAGTGACGGCACGGATACAGGTGATGGCGCCGGTGGCGAAGAAGAAAATGGTGCCGACACAGAAAACGGTGGAAACGATGGCGAAGGAACAGATACAGGAGAAGACGGTGCCGGCGATGACATAGAGGCGGGAGAAGACGAGCCCGTATTACCTACCCAGAGCGTGGAGGTAGAAATTCCCGTCCAATGGGAATGCGAGGAAGATTATGAAAATACAGAGTTGACAGAGTATACATTTCGTCCGACATGGGACAGTAATGCCTGGTTTTATGAAGAGGGTGCGGATGCTGACAGCGTTCCGACGATCACGGTGAGCTATACCGGGCAAATAATTACGGAGGAAGTTTCTACAGAAGAAGAGCTCGCAGCAGCTTTTGCTGCGGGTCTTAAGAAGATTACGCTGAAAGCGGATATTGCCTTGACGGAAACTCTTTGGCTCCCGGCAACTGCCGATATCGAATTGGATGGACAGGGATATTCCCTGCTTCGGGGTAAGAGTGAAAACGAACTCTTTATCGGCACTATGATCAGCATGGACGGGGAGGAGTATACAGAGGAGACTTACGGAACACTGACGCTTAAGGATATCACTGTGGACGGCAGGACACCCACAGACCGTGCGGGCGCGCCTGTGATTCTAGATTGTGGAAGCCTGATTCTGGAGAAAGACGCTGTTGTCAGGAATAACTATAATTACGGCACATATCCTTCAGATGAGGAGGACGCGGAAACGATTCTGGATTACGGCGGAGGCATTCAGGTATACGGCAAATTGAGTGTGACGGAAGAGTCTCAGATTACGGGAAATTTTGCGGATGAATTCGGTGGCGGTGTCTATCTGGCAGACGGTGCGACGCTTTATCTTTATGCAGACGTGATTAGGGAAAATAGCGTTTCGGAGGATGCAGGATACGGAGCGGATTTGTATGCCGCGCGCGGAAGCACGATCTATTACGATTCTTCTATCGATATGGAGAGGGATGGATTCTATCTCTGCGAAGGAGTAATTCTAATTTGTATGCAGGGGAAGAAAGCTTCGAGAACTGCGGAGATAGATCGGCATGATGACAATGTTGAGATTTTCATAAGCGCTGCGGAAGGGAGCGGATATGATGATAAGTATCTGGACGCGCTTACGAAAAAGCTTGAATCTGAGCCTTATAATTATTCCGTAATACCTAAGATGGCGCAAGTAGATACGTCGGATTTGCGTGACTGGTATGTGTATGATCATTATGATACGGCTTCCCAGTGCTGGGGGAGTGAATCGGAAACTGATGCTTACGGGAAAACAGTGCCGAAACTGTGGCAGAGTACATACGGGGATAATCCAAAGAGAAAGTATTATCCATGTACGGAAAAGTGGTATAATGATCATTCTGGAGCAGCGGTTTATACCATTGCTGATTGGTTGAATAAAGAAGAATATAAAAATACATATGATGGTTATAATTTAGCGCAGTTCAAAGAGCATATTTACAGTCGAGGTACGGATATGACATTTGCGGGATATGGTAACCCGGCTTATGTAGATTTTATGTTTTATGATCCGCAATCTAATGGTGAAAAGGTAGTGGATTTTGATATAGATTCTTCACAGGTAATTCCGCATGCGCTGTCGGGAATGGGATTCCTGGTGAATGCCGGAGTGGACAACGGACTGCTATATGGCTATCTGGTTTATTATCATTATAATGGTACTTCTTATGCTCCGGGGGGTAATCCTACTAATTTGTATATTTGTAAGTTGAACGGAGTTAATGTTGAGAAATTTCATGGTGGAACGTGGGATTTGAAGACAATATTTAGAAATTTGGATGAATCAACATTAAGTGAAGCGGGAATACAAATAGAAAAAAGCGAGTCGATTCCTTCCGATTGGGGAAGTCAGATGAGCATTCGGATCAAAGTATCGCCGACTAAGATTGATATTTGGCAACAGACTAAAGGTGCAACAGCAGATATCGGTGAAACGGAATCAGTGTCTTTGGGTGTTGAGGACAGCGGTTATAGCGGATTTGGACCATTAGTGGCGTATACATCGTATAATCATAATTGTGAAGTGGCCAGTTGCTTTACCTATTCAAATATACATATGTATTATACGAACTCTATGGAGGGAAGTCAGAATGGGCTCCAACCGTTAGAGTATGCGGATTACACACAGGAAGGAACACAAAAATATTTTGTGAATCTTTTTGGCAAGAATTTCGGATTGGGTTATAATAATATTGATGTCGAATCGTATCTGTATCAAGCTTTTCTGAAGTTGATGCAGGTGGAAGGCATTGCGTTGATTACAGATAGGGAGACACCGTTTGCGGAATACCTTGGGGAAAGCGGTGAATCCGGGTCTAATCTTTGTGAGATGGATGGGAATTTTCAGGATGATGTGGATGCACTTGCGGCGAAGATCGCTGAATATATAGGCAAACAGACAACCACCTATATACAGCATAAACTGCCGACGGAGGAACAGGGTGAAGATGGCGAGCTTATAAATGCGACTCCTATGCATGCGGTAGGAAATATCTGGCTTGAATCTGCTACAGAAGGAGGGCAGATCAGGGGTGCATTGCAGGGTAATACCTTTACCGGTGATGGTTATAAGATTCAGATAAGAGATGATATTGCATACTATAATGAAGGCAGAGACAAATACACGGTAAGATGTGATGTTATCAAACCAAATGGCAGTGTCCATTCAGTCGATTCCAGTAGCGATATTCCCTCTTTCGTAGTGGGTACGGATCCATCGCAATGGCCTGCAGGAAGGTATACTGTGAGGCAGACAATCATGGGTTCTTACGGTGAATCTGCTGTACATGGATATGCTTATTTTGACTTGGAGAGACCGAATCATACTCATGATTGGAGCGAATCGATAGAGAAGGAACCCAGCTGTACCACGACAGGGCGCAAGACCAGATCTTGTTCAATATGTGGTAAGACGGAGACAGTAGTTATTCCGGCAAACGGACATAGACCTAAGGATGAGTGGAATACAAGCGAAACTGAACATTGGCATGAGTGCATAGTTTGTAAAGAAAAGTTCGATATTGCCGACCATCAGTTTGATAAGTGGAGTACAAACGAAACCGGCCATTGGCGTGAGTGCGAAATATGTAAAGAAAAGTTTGATATTGGTGACCACCAATCAGAAGAGTGGAGTAAAGACGAAAACGGACATTGGCACGAGTGCGTAGTTTGTAAAGAAAAGTATGATACAGCCGAGCACCAGTCAGAAGAGTGGAGTAAAGACGAAA
>CAMWMS010000015.1 GCA_947175435.1 uncultured Lachnospiraceae bacterium
GTCCATAGAGAGCCTGAGAAGGCAGATGGGCATCATGACACAGGATAACTTCCTGTTTTCAGGCACAATTAAAGACAACATACGTTATGGAAAATTGGATGCCACGGATGAAGAGATTATTGCGGCGGCGAAGGCGGTCAATGCTCATGATTTTATTATGCGCTTGGAGAAGGGGTACGACACTGAGCTTTCGGAGCGGGGCGGCGGGCTGTCCATCGGACAAAGACAGCTTCTGGCTTTTGCCAGGACGATGGTTTCTGATCCGAAGATCCTGATTCTGGACGAGGCTACGTCCAGCATTGACACGAAGACGGAGCTGTTGGTACAGGAGGGAATCGAGCATCTGCTGGCTGGCAGGACTTCTTTTGTCATAGCCCACAGGCTCTCCACGATCCAGAAAGCCGACCGGATCTTCGTGGTGGACGACGGCAGGATCGTCGAGGAGGGAAACGCACGGGAATTGATGGAGAAAAAGGGCATATACTATCAGTTGTATATGGCACAGTTCTGCGTGTAAGTGCAATGTGAAATATCTGCAAAATTTAGCGTAATTGTGTTGACATTATTGTAAATTACTTTATAATTTAAGTATGTTGCTTAATTTTTAGTCTGTAATCAGTCACAATCGGCATAGTCTGCTATTGTACGCAGTTTTGAAGATCACAATACAAGGAGCAAGCCGGCATAATTACAGGTACAATATTGGGGGAATTATGGCGAAAGCGGTAAAAATGGCAGATATTGCCAAAGTTATGGGGGTCAGTACAGTCACGGTATCGAAGGCGTTGTCTGATCAGAAGGGAGTCAGCGAGGAACTTCGCGCCCGTATCAAGAAAAAGGCACAGGAGATGGGATACCGGACGGCAGCTTCTTTAAGTCAGGAACGGGCGAAGAAGAATGCAAGCTATACCATCGGCGTCATCGTGGCGGATCGGTTTCTGGATAAATATGAATCTTTCTACTGGACACTGTATCAGGACGTGGCTACGGCGGCGGTACAGAGAGGGTGCTTTACCATGTTGGAAGTGCTGCAGAGCGAGGATGAGAATCGGATGATCATGCCTAAACTGCTGCAGGAGAAGAAGACGGAAGGACTGGTGATCATCGGCAGGCTTAAGAAGGATTATCTGGAGCAGTTGATGGAATATGCATCGATCCCCGTATTCTTTCTGGATTTCTATGATCGGGACGGGAAGTGCGATGCTGTCGTGTCCAACAGTTTCCACGGTATGTATATCATGACCAATCATTTGTTTGATATGGGGCATCGGGATATCGGTTTTGTTGGCAACGTGCTCGCCACAGATAGCATTACGGACCGTTATTTCGGCTACGTGAAGTCTCTGTATGAACATGGTGTTGATGTGAACAGGGCGTGGGTGCTAAACGACAGGGACCCGGACACGGGCAGATCGGACGAAGGATTTGAGATCAGGCTTCCGGAGAGAATGCCTACGGCGTTTGTGTGTAATAATGACGCGGCGGCTGCCATGCTCGTGCAGACATTGCAGCGGGCAGGGTATCGGGTGCCGCAGGATATATCGGTGGTGGGCTATGACAATTATCAGCCGCCGGGATTGTGCGATGTAGGAATCACTACCTATGAGGCGGATATGAAGGAGATGGCAAGGCGTGCCGTCAAGAATATGATCCGCAAGATATCGGGAGATCATTACAAGCAGGGCGTGTATATCGTGAACGGCCGGCTGATCTGTAAGGACAGCGTGGCTAGGCGGGGATAAATGATCTGGTTATACGCGGTCTTTTGGGATCGCGATAAAGGTAACGAAGAAGTGAAGTATAAAAAGAATAAGCCCGGAATAGAACAGGGGTTAAAGTATTGGCAGACCGGCCTTACTTTAACCCCTGTGTGCATCCCGGTACGCCTGCGGCGTGGTGCCCGTCTCGCGCTTGAACAGGTTGATGAAATGATTTGTATTTTCGAAGCCTACGTCGAGAGAAATCTCGTGTATCCGCCTGTCGGTGGTCAGAAGCAGGTGTGTGGCGGCTTCCAGCCTCCTCAGATTCAGATAGCGCACGGGCGGAGAACCGAATGCCTTAGAGAACTCGTGGCATATGCGGTACTTACTGATATGATATTGTTTTTCCAGATCATCCAGCCGGAGCGGAGCGGCAAAGTGTGTGTTCAGATATTGTCTGATCTCGGACAGATAGGGTGCGCATTTGTCTTCCGGTGCTTCCAGTTTCCATGCATCAATGAACAAGTCTGTTATTATGCCCTGCAGAAGTGAAGCATCTGTTAGTTTGTTGCGAAGATTTGCACTGCTGCTGCCCGAAAGAAGCCTCTCCATACCGCTGAGCACCGGAGAATGATTGGGCAAAAATGTGTGTAGCAACAGTCCGTCAAAGGGTACAAGGGAGTCCAGCGTGGTGAGAAGACTGCCGCGAACCAGAAAAATGCTGATTCGCCATGGGGATTGTGCTGCCTCCATTATGAAAGAAGAGGGTGCACAGTCCATGTAGAGAAAAGTACCTTCCGTCAGGCTGTGATTTTTTTTGCTCCAAAGCAGGTTCCCGCTGCCTGTGCGCGTATAGAGCAGCATGTGACAGTCCATCGGATCACAGGAGAGTTTATATATAGGAGGAAACTCGATGGTGCTGCCACACAGCACAGTGGGCAGACAGTCGGCCGTCTCTTCCGAGAGCTCATAGAAGCTTCCGACGAAAGCTTCCGGCAGAAATTCCGGTGTCGGAGGTGGTTTGACGGATATGCATTTTTCAAAAGTTTCCTGAAATGTCATATAGCTCTCCTCAGATTGTCTGCAAAATCGGTTTGCTTGTCCGTAGTATAACGGGTACTTAAAAACAGTTTGTCCGTTAATGGAAATGCTTACTCCGAAAAAAATAAAGTAAATAATTATATACATGGTGTTACTGTTTATTGAAAAGTGGACTAAAAATTAAGCTAATTAAACCTTATAGTTTAATCTCCAAAATGTCAACGATGATATGAAAATAAAGGGATAATTTGTGAAAATGCACAAAAACCGATGATTAAAATTGTGTAAATAGAAGAAAAATACAAATACAGCAATAATATTATATAAAATGCAATAATAGGTGATGATTAAAAAATAAAGTGATGTATACTTAATTTAAAGTTAATCAATTAACTAACAGCTCTTGAAAGAGCAAAATAAAAAGGAGGATACTTATTATGAAACTGAAGAAAGTATTAGCACTTACTTTAGCAGCAACGATGACCTTTTCATTAGTAGGTTGTGGCGGCGATGACTCAGCAACAAACACGCCGGCAGCAGACACATCCGCTGATGATACGGCAGACGATGCTGCTGATGATGCAGCGGCACCCGTAGCAGATGATACGGCGGATGACGCAGCGGCACCGGCAGGTGGGTTGACCTACGCTTCCATCACACTTGGCGAGGATTACGAGGATATCACGACAACAATCAAATTTATCCATCACAAGACAGATCGTGAAGATGACGGTACGATGGCTGATCTGATAAGCAAGTTTAATGCGATGTATCCCAACATCACCGTTGAGACAGAAGGTATCACGGATTATGCGGAAGATGCACTTCTTCGTCTTTCTACAGGCGACTGGGGCGATGTAATGTTTATTCCGGCTGTAGACGCGGCAGATCTTTCTACTTACTTTGTTCCTTACGGAACGGTAGATGAGATGAGCGGGCTTGTGAACTTTGCAGACCAGTGGAAGGACGCGGAAGGCAACTGCTACGGTATCGGCTACATGGGTAACGCACAGGGTGTTCTTTACAACAGCAAGGTGTTCGCAGACGCAGGTATTACATCACTTCCGACAACTCCCGATGAGTTTATCGCGGCGCTGCAGGCAATCAAGGATAACACAGACGCTATTCCGCTGTACACCAACTACGCGGCAGGCTGGACCATGGGTGGTCAGTGGGACGCATTCCTTGGCGCAATCACAACAGGCGACGAGACATGGTTAAATCAGAAGTTCGTTCACACGGCAGAGCCTTTCAAGGATAACGGCGATGGCACAGGCGCATATGCTCTGTACAAGATCCTTTATGACGCAGTTGAACAGGGTCTGATCGAGGAAGACTATACGACAACTGACTGGGAAGGCTGTAAAGCAATGATCAACAATGGTGAGATCGGCACAATGGTACTTGGTTCCTGGGCAATCGCACAGATGAAAGCAGCAGGCGAGCATCCGGATGATATCGGATATATGCCTTTCCCGATCACCGTAAACGGACAGCAGTACACAACAGCAGGTCCTGACTACTGCTACGGTATCAATATCAATGCATCTGACGATAACAAAGCGGCAGCTATGACATTTGTTAAGTTCATGGTAGAAGAGTCCGGCTGGTGTGATTTAGAAGGCGGTTACCCGATTTCTAAGACAGCTCCTACTTCTTTCGTATTCGACGGCGTTAATGTTGTAACGAACGTAACTGCTCTGGCGGGTGAAGAGGATATCATGAACGAGATGAACGCTGAATCCGAGCTTTCCTTCAACGCAGGCGGTGACGCTAAGGTTCAGTCGATCGTAGAGGCGGCTGCTACAGGTTCCCAGAGCTTTGATGATATCATGGCAGACTGGACGGCTAAGTGGAATGACGCGCAGGAAGCACTTGGTGTAGAAGTTTCCTATTAAGAAAATAGCAATATCAATAAGTAGCTTCATAGATATGATTCATGTAGGTATTAATTGATGGCATTCGAGCCGGGGATAGAATTATTACCCCCGGCTCGAATTATCAGGAGGATAGCATATGGCGGCACAGGCAAATTCAGTGGGAACACAGAAAAAGACCTTTTCACAGTGGATTAAGGGCAGAAAAGGTCAGCAGGCGATTATCATTGTTGCATTTATGATCATTCCGCTTGCATTATTATTTACTTTTACATACCTTCCGTTCGGTGAGATGGTAGGATACAGCTTTATGAAAATGAAATACATCGGCAAGAGACAGTTTGTGGGTTGGAGCAATTATGCCAGTGTATTCAGCAGAAAAGACTGCTTCAGAGCTTTAAAACTGAGTCTGTATTATATGGGCGGTTCCTTGGTACAGCTTGCACTCGCGCTTTATCTGGCAACTGTCTTAAGTTTCAAGGTAAGGGGCGGCAACATCTTTAAGGGATTCATGTTTTTCCCTTATCTGATCAATGGTATTGCAATTGGTTTCATCTTTAAGTTTTTCTACACCAGAGGATTTGTATTTGATACCGTGCTTCAGTGGTGTGGCTTTGAATTGGATAATCTGCCTTACTGGTTGAAGGATCAGAGCATTAATAATATATCACTTGTAGGAACCTCTGTCTGGCGGTATTTCGGACAGAACATGGTACTTTTTATCGGCGCGATCATGTCGGTGGATGCCGAGTTGTATGAGGCGGCAATGTTGGACGGTGCGAACCGTTTCCATCAATTCATCTATATTATCCTGCCCAGCATTAAGACAATCGTTACTTTGAACGTGATCTTATCCATCACAGGTTCCCTGAGCGCATTCGAGCCGCCTTATGTTATCACGGACGGTGCCAACGGAACGGGAACTTACTTTATCGTAATGCATGAGATTGCCCATACGCAGCAGAAAGTCGGGCTGGCGTCGGCGATGGCGGTAGTACTGCTTTTGATTATTTTCGCGGCGACGATTCTGCAGAAGCTTTTCTTTAAGTATGTCTTTAAGAATTCAGAAGACGAGGATTTCAACGCAACCAAGCGTCGTGACAAGAAACTTGCAAAACAAATGGCGAGAAAGGCAGGGAGATAAATGACAGCATTACAGAAAATCGGTAAAGTTTTACTTACTTTCTTAAAATATTTTTCACTTGTATTCTTTGCTTTTGTAGCGGTTCTGCCGATCGTATCCTGTGTGATCACGGCATTTAAGACAGAGACCGAGTACGCGCAGACCAATGTTATGGAGCTGCCGGAGAGCTGGCTGAACCTTCGGAACTTCGCAGATGCGTTTACAAGAGCGAACATGGGCCGGGCATTTATGAACTCTACTATTATTCTGATCAGTGTTTTGGTAGTGTCTGTGCTGGTAGGTACATCCCTTGCTTATGTACTGAACAGATTCCAGTTTCCGGGCAACGGACTGATCAGAAGCCTGTTCCTGTTTGCAACGCTGCTTCCCGGTGTTGCCATGCAGATCGCGGTATATGAGATCATGTTTAAGCTGGGACTGATCAACTCCCTGGTGGGATATATTATCATGATGTGCGGTACGGATGTCATAGCAATCTATATTTACATCCAGTTCTTTGAAAACATAAGCGTATCGTTAGACGAGTCGGCGATCATAGACGGGGCATCTTATTTTAAAATCTACTATAAAATACTTCTCCCGCTTCTGCGTCCGGCAATCGTTACGGCCTGCATCTTAAAGGGCGTGGGCACGTACAACGAGTATTACTGTGCGAATCTGTATCTGCAGAATAAGAAGCTGTATCCGACGGTGGCTACTTCACTGTACACTTTCGTAGGACCGCTGGGAAGCCAATACAATTTGATCTGTGCGGGTGTTATTATTTCCCTCCTGCCGGCGCTTATTGTATTCATCCTTTTCCAGAAGCAGATTTACAGCGGTATGACTGCCGGATCGGTAAAAGGTTAATCGTACATGTAGTGAAGTTGAACAAAAAATAATTTTTATTTGGGTAAAGATGACAGTTTTGCTCTAAGTATGTTGACATTATTACGAATTACTTTATAATTTACATTAAAGTTATTTATTTTACTCGTTTTTAAACCGAAATTTAAGTTTAAAAACGAGTAAAATAGTAAATAAGTAAAATGTGAAGTAAATTAGAGAAGCAGACGGAGAGCACAGGAACAGTAACGAAGAGGGGAGACAATAAGCGATGATGGTAGAAGAGATCAGGAACCATCTGACTGACTGTATCATTCCATTCTGGAAGAAACTGCGGGATGATGAGAACGGCGGTTATTATGGGTATATGGATTATGATCTGCAGGTGGATCAGAAAGCAGTGAAAGGGTGTATTTTAAACAGTCGTATCACGTGGTTTTTTGCGAACGCGTATCTGACCCTGCATGACGAATCCCTGCTTCAGGAAGCGAAACATGGTTATGAATTTATGCAGAAGTACTGTGTTGATAAGGATAAGGGCGGTGTGTTCTGGTCGGTTGCCTATGACGGAACACCGGAGGATACGACGAAACATACCTATAATCAGGCATTTTCCATCTATGCGCTGTCTTCCTATTATGATGCTTCTAAAGATAAAGAGGCGCTTGAGACGGCGATGGAGTTATTCCGGATCATCGAAGAGCGGTGTACGGACGAAATCGGTTATAAGGAGGCTTTCGACAGAGAGTTTAAGGAGATTGAGAACGATAAGCTGTCCGAGAACGGTGTGATCGCAGAGAAGACGATGAATACGCTCCTTCACGTGTTTGAGGCGTATACAGAGCTGTATCGTGTGAGTGGTGATGCCGATGTGAAGAAGCGTCTGGAGTGGATCTTAGATACCATCGCGGATAAAATCTATAATCCCAAGCTTCACAGGCAGGAAGTGTTTTTTGACAGAGAGATGAATTCGATCCTGGATCTGCACTCTTACGGGCATGATATCGAGACGGCATGGCTGATCCGCAGGGGTACGGACGTTTTGGGAGAGAAGGCATATGAAGATAAAATGCTTCCGATCATTCTTGACTTAACCAGTCAAGTGTATAAAGTGGCTTTTGACGGACATTCTTTTGCGAACGAGTGCGAGAGGGGTGTGGTTGATCAAAACCGTATCTGGTGGGTGCAGGCGGAAGCGGTGGTAGGATTCTTGAATGCCTATGCGCTGGCGCCGGAGCATACGGAATACCGGGACGCCGCTAAAGCAGAGTGGGAATTCATCAGAGATCATGTGGTTGATAAGAGAGAAGGGTCAGAATGGTTCTGGGACGTAAACCGTGAAGGTAAGGCCGTGAGCGGCAAGCCCATTGTGGAACCATGGAAATGCCCGTATCATAACGGCAGAATGTGTCTGGAAGTGATTAGAAGAGCGGAGGGCAACAGTGATGTTACACGGTAATTACTATGTGGAATTAGAGAAATACAATAAACTGATCAACAGAAAAAATGTGAAGTCCGGAATATATAACGGAATTTACGACAGATATGAGTATCCGGTGCTGACAAGGGAGCATATTCCGCTCACGTGGAAATATGACCTGAATCCGGAGACGAATCCTTATTTCATGGAGCGTCTCGGCGTGAATGCGGTCATGAACTCCGGAGCAATCGAGTTAAACGGCAAGTATTATCTCGTGGCGCGTATTGAGGGAAATGACAGAAAGTCTTTCTTCGGCGTGGCGGAGAGCGACAGCGGAATTGACGGTTTTAAGTTCTGGGATTACCCGATCCTTCTGCCGGATACCTGTCCGGAGGAGACGAATGTGTATGACATGCGGCTGACCAAACATGAGGACGGCTATATCTACGGTGTATTCTGCTCCGAGAGCAAGGATAAGACGGTGAACGATCTATCTGCGGCGGTGGCTGCGGCAGGTATCGTGAGGACAAAGGATTTAAAGAACTGGGAGAGACTGGATAATCTGACCACACTCCGTTCCCCGCAGCAGAGAAATGTGGTGCTTCATCCGGAGTTTGTGAACGGTAAATACGCGTTCTATACAAGACCGATGGACGACTTCATCGACACAGGTTCCGGCGGCGGTATCGGGTTCGGATTGTGCGACGATATTACCCATGCGGTAATCGACGAGGAGAAGATGACTTCCCTGCGCAAGTACCATACCATCACCGAGGCGAAGAACGGAGCGGGCGCAACCCCGATCAAGACAGACAAGGGATGGATTCATATCGCTCACGGTGTGAGGAACACGGCAGCCGGACTGCGCTATGTAATCTATGCGTTTGCCACAGATTTAAACGATCCTTCCAAGGTGATTGCGGAACCCTCCGGTATGCTGATCGGACCGAGAGAGGGCGAGCGTGTGGGCGATGTGTCGAATGTGGTGTTCACCAACGGCGCTATTGCGAAAGATAACGGAGAAGTATATATTTATTACGCGTCCAGTGATACTAGGATGCATGTGGCGACCACAACGATCGACAAGCTGATCGATTATGTATTTAATACACCGAATGATCCGCTGCGCTCTGTAGAGTGTGTGGCACAGAGGTGTGATCTGATCAAAAAGAACCTCGAATTTTTATCGAGACAGTAACCGTAAAATAAAAACATAAGGGCGAAAGGAGTACAGTTACAAAATGAGTGAAGTGAAAATGATCAGTCCTGCTGTAAAAAATGTGCCGTGGCAGGAGAAGCCGGAGGGCTTAAAAGGCGCACCGATCTGGCGTTACAGTGAAAATCCCGTGATCGGCAGAAATCCGGTGGAAGGCGTTGCAAGAATCTTTAACAGCGCAGTAATGCCCTACGGGGATGAGTTTATCGGCGTGTTCAGAGGTGAACAGACAAACGGTATCCCGTACATCTATCTGGGCCACAGCAAAGATGCGATCCACTGGGAATTTGATAAGGAGAAGATTCCTTTCAAGGATGAAGACGGCAATGATTTCATGCCCATCTATGCATATGATCCCCGTCTTGTTAAGGTAGAGGATACATACTATATTATCTGGTGTCAGGATTTCTACGGCGCTTCCATCGGTATGGCGAGGACCACGGACTTCAAGACGTTTACCAGAATCGAGAATCCTTTTATTCCCTTTAACAGAAATGCAGTGCTGTTCCCTCGTAAGATTAACGGCAAGTTCATGCTCTTAAGCAGACCTTCGGATTCCGGGCATACGCCTTTCGGCGATATCTTCTTAAGCGAGAGTCCGGATATGGTATACTGGGGCAGACACAGACATGTGATGGGCAGAAGCTCCGAGTGGTGGGAGTCCGTGAAGATCGGCGGCGGCGCCGCTCCGATCGAGACAAGTGAAGGATGGCTCCTGTTCTACCATGGCGTAAGCGGAACCTGCAACGGACTCGTATACTCCATCGGCGGTGCGATTCTGGATATCGACAATCCGTCCAAGGTACTTTACAGATGTGAGAACTTCCTGCTGACACCGGAAGAGTGGTATGAGGAGAGAGGATTCGTACCGAATGTATGCTTCCCCTGCGCAACCATTCATGATTCCGAGAGCGGCAAGATCGCATTGTATTATGGATGCGCGGACAGCTATGTAGGTCTTGCGTTCACGAAGCTTGACGAGATCGTGGACTATATCAAGACACACAGCCATGTAACGGAGTCTGATACGGAGATCGGTATTAGATAATACGTTCTGAAATCAACTCTGAGTTGTTTTTTATAAATATATAAGAGCGATCCAACCGAACACTGTGGATCGCTCTGTTTTCTACAGCATGGATTCGATCTTTTCCACCGCAATGCGGATGTACTCACTCATCGATGCTTCCGCGCAGCCTGCCACGAAGTGGTTGCAGCGATTGACCGGTATCAGAACTTTATAGGCGCGGCTGGCTCCGATGGCAGCGGCGATGGCTGGTGTGATCTCACCTAACAGCGCATTAGCGAAGACAATGCCGATGGGACCGGCGATAATATCCGAGTCCGCCGCATTGACGATGACCGCATTGTCTCCCGTAGCACCGTAGTCAGCCCCCGCTTTCAGCATGGCCGAAGTGGCGATGCTGTTTGTGCCGATAGCATACAACTCCAGATCCGCATGACTCTTCTTAAGCTGTTCTATAATAGATCTCCCGATCCGGCCGCCCTGACCGTCTATGATCGTGATTTTCATGGGAAATAATCCTTTCCTTATATCTGGAAGAAAGCGACGCAGTTATTCAACTGCTCGATAACGGACTTCAGCTCGTCAGCCTGTTTCGCGACATCTTCGATGTTTGCCCGCAGTTCATCGGTAGAAACGTTAGCTTCTTCCGCGGAAGCGGCATTTTCTTCAGAAATACCTGATAAGCTGCTGACGGAATCGAGAACGCTGATCTTATTCTGGTCAACGATTTCCACGATATCCGAGATTGTATTGACTGCACTGGCGGCCTCGGCAATATTTCCGTCCACATCCTCGAAACTGTGGCTTACGCTCTTTAAGGCATCAGCTTCTTTGATGACCGCATCCTGAATTTGTGCGGCAATCTTCGTACATTCTGCGGTCTTGGAAGTGATTTCTTCTATTATCGACTGAATCTGCTTTGCGGATGAATTGGACTGTTCCGCCAACGTCTGGATCTCACCTGCCACGACTGCGAAACCTCTTCCCGCTTCACCGGCTCTGGCAGCTTCGATGCTGGCATTTAAGGAGAGCAGATTGGTCTGTCCGGAGATATCCATAATCATCTTTGCAGCGGTGGTGATCTGGTTTACCGCATTGCTGACGCTGGTAATGCTGATGATAACGTTGTCGGCGCTGGTGGTAGTGTATTTGTTTGCATTCAATAGGTCGTTCAGAGCAGCTTTAGCGGTGTTGCTGACGCGGGTGACGGTTTCTGTCACTTCCCGGGTGGCTTTAGAGCTCTCGGCAATCTGAGTGATGTTCTCGGAGATTTCATTCATATCATGCGATTGTTTATCCACAGAGCCCGACATACTCTGGGCGCCGGAAGAGAGTTCGTCCATGGTGGCGCTTAAATCTTTGACGGCCTTTGCACAGTTGCTAAGAGAGTCATCGACACTGTTCACGGAATGATCCACTGTGCCGGCACAGCTTAAGATCATCTCCACAACGTTTACAAGCTGCGTGCGGAGACTTTCTGCTGCTTGTGCAACATCGGATAATTCCCGGATACGGTTCTTATCATTTATTTCGAAATTTAGATTCCCTTTAGAGAGCATAACCGTAGCGTCGCGGATTATATGAATCTGCCTGGTAATCATTTTACCGACAACAAAGGCGATGGCAAAGATGATCACCAAAAGCACAAGGCCTATGAGAAGGATATAAACCAGATAGCTGTTGGTGGCGGCAGTCAGTTCCGCGCTGGGCTTGCCGGTGAACATCATGCCGACAACGCTGTCCTTCTGTTCGATTGGAATATAGTAACCATAATAATCCTGGCCGCCGATATTGACATTTCTGGCAAAGTATGTATTGCCTTGGTTCAGAACGATTTCTTTTACCGTATCGGTGCACTGCGTCAGAAGCACGCGGTTTCCCGATCCGTCAGTGATCGTCGTTAAATAACGGGTGTCACCGTAAAACATCGTGCAGTCCACGCCGGATATTTCTTTAATATAGTCGATGGTGTCCGTACTGGTGGAAAGATTGGTTCCGCCTTTGAAGAGGGTGTCCCCGGACAGCCTATAGGTGCCTTTATCGAGCGAGTCAAAGGTCTGCAGTAGGGAATAGCCGGTGACTTTCAGCATGTTTTCGATCTCGTTTTCCGTAGTGGTCTTCATATATCTGGATGAAGTAATGACGGTAACGGAAATAGATAGAAGTGCGGGCAGAAGGCACAACAAAAGTAAAATTGAGATGATGCTTGGCTTTTTATTCATATGGATTTCTCTCCTGTCTGAGTAGATTTTGGGGCAGTATTTTAACTTTTTCACTGCGTTTCTCTATTATAGTATAATTGTATTTCGGGAAGATGGCAAGAATCAGATTGGACAAGTATTAACTTGTATAAAATTTTTTCTATATTTGGTAAAAAATAGATTGACATCAACTATGCAATTTGTTATCCTAAAACCATGAACAACCGATTGCGCAAAGTAAAATGTAACAACCGCGTAAACAGAAACGGACATATACATCGGCAAGATGCTGTTGCCGGCGCGGGAGAAAGAGCGCAGCCATCGGTGGAACGGGTTATAGCAGTACAAGCAAACCGGGACAATCAGACAATCATCGAATGAAAATGGAGGGCAGGGCAGCATGGATAAGTTTATTGTTAACATCATCCATCGTCCGGAAATGGTACCTGAGTATGCAGAGAAGGTAACCGGACACGGTAAAGAAGAAGATATCGGCAGGAAGGAGCTTTTGACAGAGTCTCTGGATATCTTTAAGACACAGCAGGCAATTGCGCATAAGAACGGACTTAAGACCACGATTCAGATGACGTATGCTTCCTTATTTAATGATGAAGCGGTGGAACTTGCTAAGGCAGATCATGAAAAGTATGGCGACGAGATCGCCCTTTCTCTGCTGGGACTTCCCTGCGAAGAGTTCCGCGAGAAGTATAAGACCAAGGATTTCTGTATCTGGATGTTTTCCATGGAAGACAAAAAATCCATTGTAGACGATGTATTCGGTAAATTCCACGACAGATTCGGTTTCTATCCGGAGTCCACGGGTTCCTACTATATGGATGCCGATCTGGTAAATTATGTAAAAGAAAAATATCCCATGGTGAAATGTGCCGTGGCTACATGCTGGGAAGAAGGACCTAAGGCATACCATACCTGTAACAATTCATGGTATACCTTTATGGACGGCGGTCCGTGGGCGCCTTGGATTCCGAGTAAACAGAATGTACATGCACCGGCGGCGAATGAGGCGGAAGATAGCGGTATCGTGGCAATCCCGCATTTGTCCCGTGACCTGATTGCATGCTATGACGGAAATGGCTCCAACTTCGGAACCCATCCGCAGAATGTGCTCAGAAGTATGAGCTACGACTCTAAGACATGGGAGTATCCGTACCTGTACAACTTGATTGATCAGTACCGTGATCTGGCAAAATATAACAATGGTTATGCATACAATATGATGTTTGTTGGCCCCGGCTGGATGAACAAGATGGGACGCTGGGAGGCACCCTATGAACTCTTGCTTAAGTCCTATGAGGACGGCATGGCATATTACGGTCAGCTCAAGAAAGAGGGCAAGCTGGATGACATGACCATGGCTGAGTTCGCGGATTTCTACCGTGAGAACAGAAGACTGACAGAGCCGGAATGCGCGCTCTGGAGAGATATCCTGTACGGTTCGGACAAGCAGTTATTCTGGTACTGCGATCCTTTCATGAGAGTCTGCGCTAACATGGATCAGGGCGGGGCCATCGTAGATCTGCGTCCTTATGCAGCAAAATTGGAGTGGCCGGTAGGTATCGGTACGAAGCATGTGACGGATGCCTCCTATCCCTTCCTGATTCAGGAGAAATACAGAGCAGGTTACTTTACCCACTATGCAGGAGAGGGTACAGTCAGAAGTGCGAAGTTGACACACAACGGTGAGGAAGTGGATCTGTGCCTGTGCAGAACGAAAGCGCATTTCTCACAGGAAGGCAACACGAGAATTCTGACGCTTGATCCTGTGGATATCGAGTTCTATGACCTGACAGTGAAGCTGCAGACGAAGATGTACTTCGAGGAAGGCAGTTCCAACATTAAGATTGAGAGAACCATCTTAGAGATGAGCGATCCTAACGCTGAGGTGGAGATCAACGAATATATGGTAGCATGTTACGGCACTACGGAATATTCCGAGGATATGAGTAATATCGTACTGTCTGTTACAGACGGTGCTAGCACAGAGAAGATCGATTATGCATACAAGTGCCGTGAAGCCCAGATGCAGGGCGCGACGGAAGCGATCGCTGTTGTACCGGAGATCGAGACGAGAGTATCTATCAGCTGTGAGAAGAAGGAGGCAGTAGGCTACATCAAGGAAGGCTACGCATTCTCACCGATGTTCACGTTAGGTTACACGACCAAGTTAAAAGATAAGGAGGTATTTGCGACATGGCTCAATCTGGCAAAGGCAAATTAAATTACAGGTGTCCCTCCTGCTTCATGAGAGACTTAGATATTGATATGTTTTATGATAAGGAGAAAAAAGAGTATCATTGCATCCGCTGTCAGTATGTGGGGACGGAGGAAGACGTGCTTGAGAAGAATGAGTTGGTGCGGTTCCGGTATAAGGATGCTATGAAGAGGTTTACGAAGTTTGATTTTGACTAAGACATGAAGTTGCACTAAGGCTGCAAAGTACGCAGCCTTAGAGCAACTAAGTCATGTTTGGAAGAATGCCGCTTGTAGCGAGCATTCTTCCGGGTTGAGAAGGCAGGTTGCGCAAAATCTCCTCGCGCGTCGGGCTGCGGAATATGGATTTTCTAAAATATTCCGGGGACGGTGTGAGGGATGGGACGCAACCGCCCGACATTCGCCATCCGGGCTCAGGTCGGGTTTTTCGGGACATCCATGTCCCGAAATTGCTGGGTGTTGACGGAATATTAAGAAAATCTCATATTCCTTCGCAGGCCGCGTGAGGAGATTTTGCGCAACCTGCCCCAACATAATTTTTGCACCATCTTTTGTAGCAGCATAACAATAGAATTATAACTTGAATCTACTATATTATTATGACATGAATGGAGACAGTACATGAAATTCTACAAGGGTATGGACTTATCTTCGCTTTTAGAGGTGGAGCGTCTTGGCGGGAAATTTTATGACCATGGGGTCGAAAAAGATGTGTTTGATATTTTACAGACTTATGGAGTCAACGCGGTGCGTCTCAGGCTGTGGAATGATCCTTATACGGAGGACGGCAAGCCTTACGGGGCGGGCACGAATGATCTGCCGGTTACGATAGAGCTGGCGAAGCGTGCGCAGGCTCATGGTATGGATGTGCTGCTCAATCTGCATTACAGTGATTTCTGGGCTGATCCGGGCAAGCAGAAGGTACCCAAGGCATGGCGCGGTATGGATGCAGATCAGTTGACTGATGCGGTCTATTCATATACGAGGGATACGCTGCTTGCCATGAGGGAAGCGGGAGCTTACCCCAATCTTATTCAGGTGGGGAATGAGCTGACCGGCGGTATGCTTTGGCCTCTCGGACAGTTGCCTAACTATGATAATCTGGCACGTTTTATCAGTGCAGGTATCCGTGGTGTGCGGGCGGTGGACGCAGATATGCCTGTCATGATCCATCTGGACAACGGCGGCAACGGTGCTATGTACAGGGACTGGTTTGATCATTATATGGAACGGGGAGATGATTTCCAGATCATCGGACTGTCCTATTATCCGTTCTGGCACGGCACTATGGAAGAGCTGCGGAATAATATGAATGATCTGGCGGTGCGCTACGGCAAGGAACTGATCATTGTGGAGACTTCCATGGGATTTACAATGGAAGATTATGCGGAGTATGAGAAGCTGGCGCCCGAAGAGCGTAAAGGATATGCCACAAAGCCTGAACTGGTGGAGAATTTACCTTTCCCGATGAGTAAGGAAGGTCAGAAAGATTTCATGAAAGCGCTGTTCGATGTGATCGATCAGGTGCCGGAACATAAATGTAAAGGATTCTTTTATTGGGAGGCAGCATGGATCCCGGTAGCGGGTTCCGGCTGGGCGACGGAGAACGCACTGCCCTATATTGAAGAGAAGGGACCATGCGGAAATGAATGGGCGAATCAGGCACTTTTTGACTACGATGGTCAAGCACTGCCGGCGTTGGAAGTGATACGTGACTATCAGCCTTAGTCGGAGACTGGTGCGGTCGATTCGCGTATGATGAGTTGCGGATGCAGCATGGTACGGCTGATCGGCACATGATTGATCAGAGAATTGAGAGAGAAGAATCCGCATTTTCCTAAAGTGGAACAATCCTGACGGATGGTGGTAAGGGGCGGAGTGAGATGCGCGGAGGTCGGCAGATCATCGAAACCAACGACGCTGATATCTTCAGGCACACGGAAACCACGCAAGGTGCATTCCTCTATCACACCAGAAGCGATCAGGTCATTACCGCACAGGATGGCGGTGATCCCCATGGAAAGCAGATTGCTCACATGATATTTGGCGGCATCCGCCACATAGTATCCGTAAGGCATGGTAGTTTCGTCAAAGGGAAGTTCGTGTTCCGTCATACTGTCGATATAAGCTTGCCGGCGTTGCTCGGAGATCATGGAGTTACGTGATCCGTTAATCAGGGCGATCCGCTTGTGGCCGAGCGTCATCAAATGTACGATGGCATCGTCAATCCCCTCGAAGCTGTCAGTACCTATGGAACTGACAAATGGATTTTTCTTGATATAGTTATCTAGAAGGACTGTGGGAATGTTTGTTGTATTAAACTGTGTCATCCAATCGTCTTGTAGAGCGAAACCGATCATAAATGCGCCTACGTATCCGTGTTTAAGCATGTATGTGTCGTATTTTTCCGTGGATTGGAAAAGAGGAGTGACAGGAGTCACTGTGACGTTATAATTTTCGCGGGAGGCAGACTGACGGAATCCCAAGATGATATCATAGCCGAACTGGTCAGGATTCTGATATTCCATATTTTCCACAAACAGACAGAGCTTTTTTTGAGCTTTACCGCGCATTTGTTTCGTAGTGTAACCCAGTTCCACCGCGGTATCCAATACGGTTTGCCGCAGTGATTCGCTAATGTCGCTGGCACCGTTTAAACCTTTGGATACGGTGCTTACGGATATGCCGAGTCGGTTGGCTATGTCCTTGATTGTTGCCATGGTGATACCCCTCATCTTTTCAAAAAATAGTTAATAATATAGTCAGCATAGTTAAGAAAACAATATAAGGTAGAAAAAAGTTAAAACACAACATAAGAATAGAAGAAAAAGAAAAATAATGCAATAGTGCAGTTTATGTTTTGCGAAAGGTTTCGCAAATTTGTATAAACTTTACAAATAAAATGGTTAGAATCCGTGCAAAATGGAAAAATTAATTTAGGAAAAGGATTTCCGTATTGACAAATTGCATATTTAAGTGGTAAATTTATCTCGGATACGAAAGTTTACGAAATAATTCGCATTTATTTTCGTAGTTGGGGGATTGAAGGGTGAAGGCTAAATCGTTAACGAGGGGAGCTGGCATATTGTTACCGATATCCAGTCTGCCATCCGCGTATGGGATAGGAACCTTTGGTAACGCGGCTTTCAAATTTGTGGATCTGCTTGCGGATCTGAAGCAGAAATATTGGCAGATACTGCCGATGGGGCCGCTCAGCGTGGGGGACAGCCCGTTCCAATCAATCTCGCTGTATGCGGGTAATCCTTATTATATTGATCTGGATGATCTGGTTGAGAACGGATTGCTGCGGATTGAAGAGATTAATTCTTACCGCTGGGGAGACAGCAGTGATAATATAGATTATTCGGTGTTATATCAGAACCGATATACGGTCCTGTGGTCGGCATATGAGCGATTTGACTGCCGGAATGCACAGTACATAGCATTTTGCGACAGGAATAAAGAATGGCTTGCGGATTACAGTCTCTATATGGCGCTTAAGTACCATACTGACAATAAGCCTTGGTACGAGTGGGAAGAGGCGATTCGGGACAGACAGGAAGAAGCGCTTACACAGTACAGACTGCAGCTCGCTGATCAGATTTCCTTCTGGAACTTCTGTCAATATGAGTTTTACAGACAATGGGATGCTTTAAAGCAATACGCGAATCGCAAAGGCATACAGATGATCGGAGATGTGCCCTTCTATGTAGCATATGACAGTGTGGATGTATGGACGCATCGGGAATTGTTTGAATTGGATTCCAATGGTGGTTTAGTCCGGGTGGCGGCTTGCCCACCGGATGATTTTGCGAAGGAAGGTCAGATTTGGGGTAATCCGGTATATGATTGGGACACCATGGAGGCGGATGGTTTTTGTTGGTGGGGAGACAGGATCAGACAACAGGCGGCATTATTTGATGTTTTGAAGATCGATCACTTTCTTGGGATCGTGAAATATTTTAGTATTGCAGCGGATGAGACAGATATCCGCGCGGGACGATGGTCGAAGGGACCGGGCAAGAAACTGGCAGATGTCATAGAGGAAGCTGTAGGTGATACGAAGGTCATCGCAGAGAATATGGGTACGGTGCTTCCAGGGGTCAATAAACTGATTCACAAGATGGGATGGCCGGATATTAAGGTGCTCCTGTTTGCCTTTAACGGTAAGGCGGATAATGAGTATCTCCCGCACAATTATACAGACAGCAACACAGTACTATATGTGGGAACACACGATAATGATACGCTTGTCGGTTATTATCGGAATCATACGGATTATGAGCTCGCATATATGTATTCCTATTTAAATATAGAAAACAAAGAACAAATATCGGATGCTTTGATTAGAACAGCATACGCCAGCGTAGCGGATGTAGTGATCCTGCAGATGCAGGATATCCTACAGCTTGGAAACGAGGCGAGAATGAATCAGCCTTCTACCATCGGTACGAACTGGAAATGGCGTTTTACGGATGAACTTCTTCCGGAAGAGCGCAGAAGCTGGATCCGTACACAGACAGCGTTATATAGGCGCTGACGAGATGACGGGCGCAAGAAAGGACTAGTCCTTTCTTTATATTCTATAGCTATAGAATATAAAACCTTTGGTATAAGACGTGGAAACACGTTTTATATAGAAACCAGAAAATGGTGAAACTAAGATTTAGAGAGGAAAAGGCCTCTGCTAAATCGGAAAGAAAGAGGAAAAAATTATGAAGAAGAAAGTATTGGCAACATTACTGGCAACAGCAATGGTAGCCGGCTGTCTTGCAGGTTGTGGCAATTCAGGCAACGACACAGCAAGTACACCGGCAACAGACGACGCAGCTCCGGCAGCAGACGATGCAGCTCCGGCAGCAGATGACGCAGCTCCGGCAGCAGATGACGCAGCTCCGGCTGATGAAGCTGTAGAGTACGGCTCAGGCACAATCAAGATCTGGGTAGCAGAGAACGTTGTTGAGTTCACTCAGAAACAGGCAGCAGCATTTATGGAAGCTAATCCGGATATGGCTGGTTATGAGGTCAGCGTTGAGCCTGTAGGTGAGGGTGATGCAGCAGGTAACATGATCACTGACGTAGAAGGCGGCGCAGATATCTTCGGTTTCGCACAGGATCAGATCACACGTCTTGTTTCTTCAGGTGCAGTTTGCCCGATCGTTGGCGACAATGCAAATTTCGTTACATCTGAGAATGATGCAGGTGCAGCAACAGCAGCTACCGTAGGTGGCACGATCTATGCATATCCTATGACATCTGATAACGGTTACTTCTTATACTATGACAGCAGCGTTGTAACAGATCCTACTTCTTTAGAGAAGATCGTAGAGGACTGTGAAGCAGCAGGTAAGAACTTCTACATGGAGATCAACTCCGGATGGTATCAGCCGGCATTCTTCTTTGCAACAGGCTGTACATTAACTTATGACACAGACGACGCAGGTAACTTCACAAAATGTAACATTGATTACGCATCCGACAAGGGTCTGGTTGCACTGAGAGAGATCATTGATCTGAAAGCTTCTTCCTGCTTCCAGAACGGTTCTTCTGTAGACAACGGAACCAACATCGCAGCAATCGTTGATGGTACATGGGATTCCGGCCCGGCTCAGGCAGCATTCGGCGACAACTATGCATGTGCTAAGCTTCCTTCCTTTGTAGGTTCTGATGGTAACACATATCAGTTGAGCGGTTTCGGCGGATTCAAATTATTAGGTATCAAGCCTCAGGAAGATGCAGGCAAGCTGGCAGTATGCCACGCACTTGCTCAGTATCTGACAAGCGCAGACGTACAGCTTTCCCGTTATACAGAGGCAGGCTGGGGTCCTTCCAACGTAACAGCTCAGCAGGATGCAGCAGTTCAGGCTGACGTAGCATTGTCCGCATTGGCAGAGCAGCTTGCACTTTCCATTCCTCAGGGTAACTATCCTGGAGATTACTGGACACTGGCAACTTCTCTTGGTGATGATGTGATCACAGGTACTCTGAGCTCATCTTCTTCAGATGATGATCTGATGACAGCTCTTCAGAACTTCCAGGATACTTGCATTTCTTACGCACAGTAATAGGTAAGAACAGTACAATATAATGGGGAGAATGCCCGGTAAACGGGCATTCTCTGTATTGTAAATCATATTAGACGTAATAGAAATACAGAGTCGGGAGGGATTTTTAATATGGGAAAAGAAGCAAATTCCGGTAGTGTGGCAAAGAAACAAAATCCGGTCGGAAAGTTCTTCAGCAATCTTGGCAATGATTTTAAAGAAATCGGCCTGACATTCGTGGAGGGAGATTGGAAAACTAAAATCTCTTTTCTGATTATGGGATTCGGTCCCATCATGCGTAAGCAGGTTGTTCGCGGTTTGGCGCTTCTCGCAGTTGAAGTGGTGTTTATTCTTTATCTGGTCGGCTTCGGATGGAATTATCTGAAGGATATTGGTACGCTGGGAACGGTTGCCAGAGTCATGAATGACAACGGAACCTACAGTTATAATGATAACAGTTTCCTTATTCTGCTGTATGGTATCTTGACGATCGTTCTGATCTTTGTTTTCCTGTTGGTATGGCGGGTAAATGTCAGAGTGAACCGGAACGAAGAGAAGCTGTTGGCAGCGGGGAAAAAGCTTGCGACGAACGGTCAGGATCTGCATTCGTTGTTAGATTCTAACTTTGATAAGACATTAATGGCACTGCCTTTTACTGGAGTCATGGTATTCACGGCACTGCCGATCGTATTCATGATCTGTATCGCGTTTACGGATTATGATGCAAACCATCAGCCGCCCACAAATTTGTTCACTTGGGTAGGTCTGGAAAACTTTAAGAATATGTTTTCCTTCGGCACATCGGGAATCGGTTCCACGTTCCTTACCGTGCTGGCATGGACATTGATATGGGCATTCTTTGCAACTTTCCTCACCTATTTCTGCGGTATGGGCGTTGCGATCATGATCAATAAAAAAGGAATTAAATTCAAGAAACTCTGGAGAACTATCTTGGTTGTTACCATCGCGGTTCCCCAGTTTGTATCCTTGTTGTATGTATATAAGATGTTTGCAAATGACGGTTTGATCAACACTTATCTGATGAAGTGGGGATGGATCAGTTCCTATATTCCGTTCTGGTCTAATGCGACATTGGCAAAAGTTCTGATTATTATCATTAACCTGTGGATCGGTATTCCGTATACGATGTTGATCACCACCGGACTTCTGATGAACATTCCGGAAGATCTGTACGAGAGTGCAAGAATCGACGGTGCAACCGGATTCCAGATGTTCCGCAGCATTACACTTCCTTATATGCTGTTTGTAACAGGTCCGTTCCTGCTTACACAGTATACAGGTAACCTGAATAACTTCAACGTGATCTATCTGCTGACGCAGGGCGGACCGCAGTCCATGGCGCTTTCCAATAAGGCCGGTTACACGGATCTGCTCGTTACATGGCTGTATAAGATGACGGTAAACGATACGAACTACCGTATGGCGGCAGTCCTCGGTATTATGGTATTCGTTGTAACTGCAGTTATTTCCTTGGCAGTATACGGTATTCTGCCATCTGTAAAAGATGAGGAGGGATTCCAATAATGACAACAGGTTCAATGAAAACAAAAAGAGCGATAAGCAATACGATTACCTATATTGTATTAATTGTTATCAGTATCATATGGTTATTCCCGTTTGTATGTATGTTTTTACAGAGCTTTCGTTCCATGAACGAAGGCGGCGGCGGTATGGTAGATTATTTGCTGCCGAAGCAGTTTTCGCTGGATTCCTATGCATTTCTATTTAGCGAAGAGAGCAAATTTGTGCGTTGGTATGGCAATACGCTTGTCATTGCATTCTTTGTAGCATTATTATCGACAATGATGGTATTGTGTGTCAGCTATGCACTGTCTCGTATGCGTTTTAAAGGTCGTACCGTATTGATGAGATTCTGGTTGATTCTGGGTATGTTCCCCGGATTCCTTTCCATGATCTGTCTGTACTTCCTGCTGAAACAGTTTGGTCTGACACAGGAGGGTGCGATTCCTGGATTGATCTTAATCGGTGTGGCAAGTTCCGGTATGGGATATTACGTGACCAAGGGATATTTCGATACGATTCCGAAAGCGCTTGATGAGGCGGCACGAATTGACGGCGCTTCCAGAGCGAGAGTATTCTTCACGATGATCCTGCCGATGTCGAAACCCATTATCATTTACGCATTATTGACAGCGTTCATGAATCCTTGGTGCGATTACGTATTTGCTTCCTATGTGGCATTCGGTTATTCCGACAGCTATAACGTAGCGGTGGCAATGCAGAGATGGGTATGGACCAATGACTATCAGGGCTACTTCACCAGATTCTGTGCGGGCGGTATGTTGATCGCAGTGCCGATCACGATACTCTTTATGTGCCTGCAGAAGTACTACGTAGAAGGTGTTACGGGTGGTGCTGTCAAAGGTTAGGAGATGAAGATATACTAAGGCTGCAAAATACGCAGCCTTAGTATAACTATATCATCTCCAGAAGAATGCAGCCGTGCGGCTAGCATTCTTCCTGGCTGAGTTGAAAGTTATAATAGAAATAAATATGGAAATGCAGACTGTCTGTGGGCGGTCTGCATTTTCCAGATTAAGATTTAGATTGCAAAATGTGCTGTTTATAAATTGGAAGGGCAAATTATGCAAATTGCTCTCTTGTGTCGGCTTCGTCGAATGGATTTTCTAAATATTCCGATGAAACAGTGAAAAACGGACGCAACCGCCCTCTATGCGCGTCCATGTGCATTTCGGGCTTTTCAGGACATCCGTGTCCTGAAATTGCTGAATATTGAACGGAATATTAAGAAAATCTCAATCTCCTGCGCAGGACAACTGCGAGAGCAATTTGCGTAATTTGCCTTTGAAGGTTTTGAAAGCTCAGTTTTGCTATTCGAATCTAACGAGAGAAGCATGTATAGAACAGTAGAAAGGTGTGCGATTGAGAGATGAAGATAGAAGGAAAAAAGAAAAGCATACGGTATATTGCGCTATGGATGGCATTGTGCCTGATGTTCGTGACTTCCTGCGGGAAGGCGGAGGAAGTACCGCAGACGGAAGGTGCGGAAGCAGAGAGTGATGGCGGCGCATCAGACGTACAGCAGGGCGATATGGCGGAAGCTGAGAGTGAGGAAGCGGCGGTGCAAGTGCAGCCGGATATCACGGATACGATTCCACTGAATGTCATTGACGATAATTACCGTACCTATTATGAGGTATTTGTATACTCCTTCTACGACAGTAACGGGGACGGGATCGGTGATCTGCAGGGGTTGATCTCTAAACTGGATTATATCAATGACGGAGATGATACGACCGACTCGGACTTAGGGTGTAACGGAATCTGGCTCATGCCGGTTCATCCGTCGCCGACCTATCATAAGTATGATGTGACGGATTATTACGATATTGACCCGGTATATGGCACGTTGGATGATTTCAAGGAATTTCTTGCGGCATGTGATGAGAGAGGGATCAAGGTCATCATGGATCTGGTGTTAAATCATTCATCCTCCAAGCATCCTTGGTTTCAGGAAGCGTGTACCTATCTGAAAGACCTTGGGGATGGCGAACCGAATGCGGAGGAGTGCCCTTATTTCGATTATTATCACTTTTCTAAGGAAGAGCAAGGCGGCTACTATAAAGTGTCTGGAACGGATTGGTACTATGAGGGACAGTTTTGGAGTGAGATGCCGGATCTGAATCTGGATTGTGAGGCACTTCGGGATGAGATCGCGAAGATTACCGAGTACTGGCTGGATATGGGTGTGGGCGGCTTCAGACTGGATGCTGTTAAGGAATATTACACTGACGGACAGCAGGAAAATATTGATTTTCTAACCTGGCTGACCGATGTAGTCAAGGAGCAGAAAGATAACGCGTATCTGGTAGGAGAGGCTTGGCTCAATATCAATGAATATTCCAGATATTATGCCAGTGGTATGGACAGTCTCTTTAATTTTGCTTTCGCCGGAGCGGAGGGCGTTATCGCAAAGGTTATGAACGGTACATCGGCGGAGAAGTACGGCACTTCCTGTGCGTCACTTACGGAGACCTTCGGGCAGTATAATGAAAACTATATTGACGCGCCTTTTTATACCAATCACGATATGGCGAGAAGCGTCGGTTATTATGTGGGAGAAAATTCCTTAAATCGCGTGAAAATGGCAGGGGCGATGAATCTATTCATGAGCGGTTCTGCGTTCGTCTATTACGGCGAGGAACTGGGAATGAAAGGATCTGGCAAGGACGAGAATAAACGTGCCCCCATGTATTGGAGTAAGGACGTGGAGACGGAAGGTATGTGCGATGGCCCGGCGGATATGGATTCTTTTGAGATGAAGTACGACAGCTTGGAAGAGCAGCAGCCGGATGGTAGTTCGATCTACAATTACTACAAGAAGGCAATCAAGGTCAGAAATCAGAATCCTGAGATTGCCAGAGGAACGACAGAGTATCTGGATGAGGTATCCGAAGAAAAGGTATGTGTGCTTCGGAAGGTTTACGATGGTTCAGAAGTTCTTCTCGTGCTCAACACGGGTGCTGACAATGAGACGGTAGATTTAAGCGGCATAACGCTGAATGGTAAGGTGGTGGGAGATACCACAGAGGTAAGGGCAATGCTCACTACAGGAGATGAAGCGGTTACGATTGAGGGTGGTGTGGCGACGCTGCCGGGGTACTCGGTGCTGGTAGTGAAATAGCAGGTATAAACAAAAACCTCGAAGGTTCCGTGCCTTCGAGGTTTTCGCTTGTGTAAAAGGGGAATTCTTCCGGAATTGCTATAACCGACTTGACTTCCGTGATCAAGTCTATAATTAATATAATCTTTTTTTTTGACAGAGTCTATAATTATATTACAAAAGAATGAAACTATATTAGCGAAACAAGTCGGAAAATGATAAATATAGCTAAAATATAGTGAAAGAATAAAAATATTTTGCCCTTGAAATCGAATCAATAACCGAGATAATTACGCTGGCTCTGGATTTCCGGTGGTATTTCCTTGCCAATATTCTTCAGCTTCTGGAACAGATTATCATAGTGATGGATCTTCTGTGCAAGTTTAATATCGTAGCGTTCCATCGTATCTTTATAGAGCGGGTTCATTTTCAGCTTTTCGCGGATCTCCTTGGAGAACGGACAGTAGGTGAACAGAATAGCTCGGGCTATTTTGTTCAGACGGGGAGAACCGGAACCTTCGAAGAGAACCCAGGATACATAATCTCTGATAAACATTTCTTTAAAGCTGTTCTTAGCTTTCTGCATATTGAGCTTGATCTTATCCTTAGCATCCGGAGACAGATCATGGTTTTTCTTATAGAATTGAATATAATCAAAGTATTCGCTGGTAAGAGATGCCTCGGAGATATCGTTCCAGCGGGCGCCCTGTACACGCTTGCACATCTCCCAGCGGAAGTCGCCAGTGAGCCTTACCAGAATGTTAGTCAGATCCTCCATCTGGAAGATGGATATCATCATACGGGAAGGAGTAGTACGCTTGCGGCCTTCGATCTCCTGCCACATAACGCCTCTGACACCTACGTTCGGCATCAGGATCAGATCGGGGAGAACCTCCACGCTGATATATTCCTTACCAATACCCAGAGCCGGATTGGTGTAGATCATATCCCGATAGTACGCGCTGAAGTCAACAGAACGAACCTGATTAAAGGTCTGCTCCACCTTATCGGCGGATACGAGGGACTTATCCAGTTCCTTTAGGATATTATGCTCCGAGAACACTGGACAGAAGCTGCTGATTCGTCCGAAAGTAATCTTGTTGACAGATTGGAACATGTTCTGCAGTTCGAACATTACCTGTTTCTCTCTGTCCTTGAGCATGGTTGTCTCTTCTTTGGCATTGATCTTGCCGGTTATCTTGAGTTCATGCACGTAAGCCTGATAGTCGGTATCGAATTCGTTACGGCTGGGTGTTTTCTTTCCTTCATAGATGGCATGCAGCCACTCGTAGACCGTAAACACCTTTCTGGCAGGATCCGAAGGAATTCTGTCCACAATGGAATAGAGATAGGCAGCGTTCTCCATGCCGGCCAGATGTTCATCTACATAGCCGAAATTAAAGAACATCTTAAGCACCTTAGGCACCTCGAAATCTTGGAGGCTGCGAAGGAATGCTTTCTCATAGATCTGATAGAACAGCTTGGTGATGGTCAGACGTAGTTTTCTGGAAGAATCATCGGAGTTGTTCTTGTCAGTCAGCTTGCTGTACTGATTAATGGCGTTCCGAAAGGCGGTGGCTGTCTCCGCATCCACTTTGGAGTAGGTCAGAATCGTGTTCAGAGAGTCTGCGATATCCGGAACATCGTCCGGCTTTACATCCTCGTCTACGGGAGATTCTGTATATTGGTCTAAGGAATTTAAGCGTTCGCGGTATTCGGCGACACGTTCTTTATACATAGTCTTGTCGATAGATGCCTGACTCTCCAACTGAATCATCATAGTGGAGATCGTTGCAATCAACGTGGTGGAGTCATCCGAATGGGATCCGACCCTATAGAGCAGAGAGGCATACAGATCGAAGAAATCCAGTCTGTTTTTGCTCATTAGCAAATTGATGATTTCTGATTTATAGTCATACAACACTCGGCATACTGATATTACTCCGTATACATCCTGACTCGCCTTTAGTAAAAGTCCCTGCAGAAAATCAGCATCCTGTTCTTTGACGGGAGTTTTGGTAACCAGTTTGCGAAGCTGTGAATAATAGCCTCCGATCCATCCGGCCACATCCTCTTCCAGAACGAGTTCGGATAGAGTTTCCAGTCCCGGCAATGCGCGGGCCGAGATATTGTGTTTCGTACAAAAAGACAGGTACCCTTCGTAGCTGTCCATCAGGTAGTGATAGAAATTATTGCAGTCGAAACATGCCAGTTCATATTGATCCAGAATCTCCTGCAGCTGTTTAAACATGGATGTGACGATCCGCTGCGCCATATCAGGATTAGCACGTATGATGGCAGAGAGCTGCGCCGTATTAAATGGATAGGAGGCGACGGAGGAAGGCTCTTCTGTCTGATAGGTGATGAAATGGGAATCAAAGAAAAGCTCACAGACTCCGATGACATCTCCCTTGTATAAGTAAAATTCACCACCGGGATAGGTGGCGCGCACGGTTCCTTTGGCAATCACATGCAATGCATTGATCGCCTGTTCGCTCTGTACCAGGAGCGTTCCCGCAGGAAATTCTTTTACAGCCATAACATAACCCCTTTATCCGCCCGAGGGCAGATATCCCTTCTTCATAAAATATCGTGTACTCAGTGTACTGGAGACCCTTTTGACACTACTTTTTAGTCTACTACGATTGCACGATAATTACAAGAAAGAATGGGTGCCAACAACTGCCAACAGCAATGGATAGCAACTTGCACAAGAATATTGCTGGTATTTTGTGCTGTACTTTTATGGAAAGTATGCTAGAATAATATGACGGAGATGTCGAAAAGAGTGTCAATCGGTAATTTGACAGAGATGTCATGATATGGTTTGTATGTCAGGAAGGGTAATGTTGATGGATAAGGGAGAAATCGGATACAGACAACAGCAGGATGATATTGCGTACAGGCAGCAGGTAGTCAGTACCTATAAACCGGACGTGGAGAGACTGATCCGCTATCTTCCATGGCTGGAGGAAAAGGCGGGGAGTAATGTGGCGGAGACTTTCGAGGGCTCCGGAATCAAAGGGAGTTCGATCACTTTTCCGGTATATGACAGTACACTGATGAGTTTTATTAAAGAAGTGCAGCGGACGACACTGCTTGACAGAAACTATCCGTATATCTATTCGAGGAACAGAATACGGACGCTGCAGGATGAGCTCAGGATGATTGACCGGGCGAGTATTATGGATATGGACATCCTGAAAGGAATTTTGTCTAAATATGTGCTGGGCGGTATGACAAAAGCCAGATTGTGGTCGGAGGCCGTATACAACAGTATCTTTCTGAAAGTGATACGCAAGATGAAAGATAATCTGGAATTCTGGGACAAGCCGATGGTATGACTGGCCAAGTCAATAATGTTGAGAATTAAGAAAGAGAAGGAAACAGGAAAGACATGGGAGAAAAATCAGCTCAGAAGAAACAATATATTCTGGATACCGCGAGGAAAGTTTTCGTGGAGAAGGGATTTAAGAATGTGACGATGAAGGATATCGTGGAAGCATGTGAGATCAGCCGCGGCGGATTGTACTTATATTTTGACAGCACGGAGCAGATTCTCCTGGAGATCTTACAGATGGAAGCACAGGAGACTGACGATGTCTTCACAGAACATATTTCGGAGGAAGATACGGCGGCGGATATCCTGACCCTTTTCCTGAAGGAGCAGAAGAAAGAACTGCTGCACAAAAAGAATAATTTGACCGTTGCAGTCTATGAATATTTCTTCGCACATGAATCGACTGATAAGAACAATATGCTGCGCAGACGGTTTGACGCGGGCGTCAGAGTATTGGAGAAGCTCATTCAGGATGGAATCGCCAGCGGAGAGTTCTACTGTGAGGACCCTAAGGGAGCGGCGACTAATATTATGTATGTGCTGGAAGGAATGAAGATCAACGCACAGACTTTCGGGATCACGGAGAAGATGGTGGACGAACAGCTCTTGTATATTATGCAGGGACTGATTGTGGAGGTTGATTAGTGTGAAGAGATTTTATAAGACTTCGCACACGTATTTATGTTGCTGTAGAGCGGTAGCATGGAGGTCGGATTGAAAAATCGGGATTATTCAATCACAAATTTAAAGAGGAGAAACAGCATGGGAAATGTGAAACGCATTTATGTGGAGAAGAAGGAGCCTTTCGCGGTCAAGGCGAAGGAACTGAAGGAGGAGATCGGAAGTTATCTCGGTATTGACGGTGTGAAAGAGGTTCGGGTATTTATCCGCTATGATGTGGAGAATCTCTCGGAAGAGGTTTTTGCGAAGGCTTGCAAAACCGTATTCTCGGAACCGCCGGTAGATATTTTATATGAAGAAACGATTCAGATTCCGGAAGACGGTAAAGTTTTCAGTGTGGAATTCCTTCCGGGGCAGTTTGACCAGAGAGCGGATTCCGCTGTTCAGTGTGTGAAATTTTTGAAAGAAGATGAGGAGCCGGTTATCAAGACGGCAGTTACATATTTGATAACAGGTGATATTTCCGATGATGAATTCGCGAAGATCAAGGCATACTGCATCAATCCCGTGGATTCCAGAGAGACGGATATGGTAAAACCGGACACGCTGATCACTGTGTATGACGAGCCTGCAGATGTGGCGGTGTTTGAGAATATACCGGATCGGGAAGATTTTATAGATATGCCCCAGGCGGAGTTAAAAGAGCTTTACGATTCTTTAGGGTTAGCCATGACCTTTAAGGATTTCTTACATATACAGAATTATTTTGCCGGTGAAGAGAAACGAAATCCGACCATGACGGAGATTCGTGTGCTTGACACTTACTGGTCGGATCACTGTCGTCATACCACTTTTTCCACGGAGTTAAAAGATGTGGCTTTTGAGGACGGTTTTTATCAGAAACCGATCAAAGAAACTTACGAAAATTATCTCGCTGTCAGGGAGGAGATTTTTGCGGGCAGACAGGACAAGTTCGTCTGTCTGATGGATTTGGCATTGATGGCGATGCGCAAATTAAAAAAGGACGGGAAACTGGAGGATATGGAGCAGTCCGATGATATCAATGCCTGCTCGGTAGTGGTTCCCGTGGAGATGGATTACGGAGATAAGAAA